>JBNGDM010000022.1:0-20354 GCA_049975105.1 Rhodovulum sp.
GGGTGGTATCGGTCACGGGCGATCTGTCCGAGGACGACCCGGCGCGCGCCGAAGAGATCATGCGCGAGTTGAAAGAGGTGATCCTGCCCCGGATCGAAAGCGAGAAGGGCGTCGCCTGGCGGCTGTCGGGCCTGTCCGAGCAGGAGCGAGAATTCATGGCCGATGCGCGTCTGGGGCTGATGTTCGGGCTGATCGGGATCTACCTGACGCTGGCCTGGATATTCTCCAGCTGGTCGCGACCTGTGGTGGTGATGGCGATCATTCCCTTCGGCCTGGTGGGCACGATCTATGGCCACATGGTCTGGGACGTGCCGCTGTCGATGTTCACGGTGGTGGGCCTGATCGGGATGGTCGGGATCATCATCAACGATTCCATCGTTCTGGTCAGCACGGTGGACGAATATGCCGAGACGCGGGGGCTGGTGCCGGCCATCGTGGATGCCGCGGCCGACCGGTTGCGTCCGGTGCTGCTGACGACGCTGACGACTGTGCTGGGTCTGGCGCCGCTGTTGTTCGAGAAATCGCAGCAGGCGCAGTTCCTGAAACCCACGGTGATCACGCTGGTCTACGGGTTGGGGTTCGGCGTGGTGCTGGTGCTGTTGGTGGTGCCGGCGCTGTTGGCGATGCAGCAGGATGTCGGGCGCCAGATTCGGGCGCTGCGCCATGCGTTCGCGGGACGCGGCCGGGCGCGCGGCGTCGCGGTGACGAACGCGGTCGCGGCCGCCGGTCTGGCGGCGCTGTTCGCGATCACGCTGGGGTCGGTTCTGATCCGGGGCGCGTTGCCCGGCCCGCTGCACGCAGTGCTGCCCGGGCTGGCGCCGATGACGGCGGCGCTGGTGCTGTTTCTGCTGGGCGCGGCGCTGTTGCTGTCGGCGAGCTATGCCGCCGCGTTGTTGCTGCTCGGCCGGAATGGGGCGGGCCGGGCGCAAAAATCTTCCTGAAGATTCTTGCCAAGGAAATCGAGCAATTTCCTCGGCTGACGTGAACGCGCGGTCAACGCCCCTGGCAGCCGCGGATATCGACCGCCTGATCGACGCCCAGAACGGTGATGCGTACACCGGACCGATCGAGCGCGAAGGGTGCACCATCCACCGGAACGAGGTCCGAGCGCGCGACGATACTGCTGCCGTTCCGCGCCGTCTTCGCCTCGGACACCCAGATCGAGGGGTCGGGCAATTCGAACACCACTGCTTCGTCGGGCCCGAGCGTGCCGACCTCGATTTCCGCGGTCAGGCGCAGCCCGTCCGAGATCGGTTCAACCTGGCAGTTGACCCGGCCCACCCTTGCCTCGCGCGCGCTCAGCGGCCGCTGGGCGAGCGCGGTGCGGATCGCGTCGGACCCGCCCTCGCCGGGAAGATTGCCGGACAGGCGCAGTTCCATCGGCATGCAGATATCCTGGCAGACGCCGATCTCGACCCGGCCGCGCAACTCCATCGGCTGGCCGGGATTGCGCGGCGTCAGTTCGATCGGAAGCACCACGTCATGTTCGTAACCGATGGTGCGCAGGCCGTTCGACTGGAACACCTTGGGCCGCGGCCAGTGGACTTGGACTGCGGCCATGTTGCCCGAGCCCGCCCAGTCGAAGCGTGGCGGAATGCCCGCATCGCCCGGCGCGCGCCAATAGGTCTTCCATCCCGGTGCCATTCGCAGATGCAGCCCGGACATGTAGGTGCCTTCGGAGGTTTGCCAGCCGGACAGCAGCTCGGCGCTGACGATGCCTTCGGGCGCGCCGGCCAGGGCGTGTTGCCCCAAGCCGAGGAAAAGGGCCGCTGCGGCGGCAAGGTGATGCACTGCACTGGATTTCATGCGCTCAAGATAGGCACCCGCACGGCGGCGGGAAATCACATTCGGGCGAGAGCGCGGGGATTTTTGTCGCGCACTGCCCTTGCGCCGGGGCGGCGGGGGGCACATTCTGTCAATCATGGCGGAGCACAGGGTTCAAATGCAACTCGGCGGCAAGTTCCTGATCGCGATGCCCGGCATGGGCGACCCCCGTTTCGAAAAGAGCGTCGTTTTCCTGTGCGCCCATTCGGACGAGGGGGCGATGGGCCTGATCGTCAACAAGCCGATGGCCGAGCTGTCCTTTTCCGATCTGCTTGCGCAGCTGGAGATCACCCGGGCACCCGGCGCGCGCGACATCCGGGTGCATTTCGGCGGGCCGGTCGAACATGCCCGCGGGTTCGTGCTGCATTCGGGCGATTACAATTCCGGCAGCGACACCACGCTTCGGGTCGGCAGCCGTTTCGGGATGACCGCGACGCTGGATATCCTGGAGGACATTGCGCGCGGCGACGGGCCGGCGGAATCGTTGCTGGCGCTGGGCTATGCGGGCTGGGGTCCGGGGCAGCTGGAGGGCGAGATCCAGGACAATGGCTGGCTGACCTGCGATGCCGTGCCCGATATCGTGTTCGATGCGGCCGACGCCACCAAGTGGGAACGCGCGCTGCGCACGCTGGGGATCGATCCGCTGATGCTGTCGGCGGCGGCGGGGCGGGCGTGATCCTCAATCGCGGGGCGCGGCGGCCCGGCGCAGCCGGTCGTTGATCGCCCGGCCAAGCCCGTGATCCGGGATCGGCGCGACCGCGATGGGCTGGCCCGGCGCGGCGCGGGCGTCCAGGTCGCGCAGCGCGTGGAACAGGTTCGCCGCCGCCTCGACCAGGTCGCCGGTGGGCGACAGGTTCAGCGCCGCGCCCGCACATCCGGGCCCGAAGCCCAGCCAAAGCGCCCCCTCGGGCGGCACGGCGGCCTCCGGTATCACCGTGGCCCCCGGCGCGTAATGCGAGGCAAGCTGGCCCGGCGCGCTGACCGGTGCGGCCTCGGCCCGCCGCGCGAGGGGGTTGCCAAGGCAGGCCTCGATCGCCTCGGTGGGCAGGCCGCCCGGGCGCAGCAGGACCGGCGCGTGGTCGAAGCCCAGGATGGTCGATTCGACCCCCACCGGGCAGGGGCCGCCATCGACCACCGCCGCGATCCGGTCCCCCAAACCGTCGATGACATGCGCGGCGCGGGTCGGGCTGACGCTGCCCGAGGGGTTGGCCGAGGGCGCCGCCACCGGCCCGCCGAACGCCGCCAGAAGGCCGCGCGCGACCGGGTGATCGGGCACCCTGAGCGCCACCGTGGACAGCCCCGCCGTCACCAGTGGCGACAGCCCGGCGCCCGGCTTCAGCGTCACGACCAGCGTCAGCGCGCCGGGCCAGAAGGCGGCCGCCAGTCGCTCGGCCGCCTCGGGCAGGTCGGCAAGGGCGCGTGCGGCTTCCAGGTCCGCGACATGCACGATCAGCGGGTTGAAGCGGGGCCGGCCCTTGGCCTCGAAGATACGCGCCACCGCCCGGTCATCGGTCGCGTCGGCCCCCAGCCCGTAGACCGTTTCGGTCGGAAAGGCGACCAGCGCCCCCGCGGCCAGCAGATCGGCCGCCCGCGCAAGCCCCTGGGGATCGGGCTGAAGGATTTCTGCACTCACGGGGCGGCCTCCGGTGACGTGGCGTTCGTCTTGATGGGTCAAGGGGTTGGTTTACGCTTTGGGCGGACCCTGACACAACTACACTGCCGGTCAGTTACAACCGCGCCGGTCCCGGAACAAGGCGCGCCGTGGGGAGGAAGCCATGCCGTATCGCGCACCCGTCGACGATTTTCGGTTCATCTTCGACCATGTCGTGGACCTGGCGCAGGTGACCGCGACCGACCGTTTCGCCGAAGCCACCCCCGACCTTGCCGCCGCGATCCTGACCGAGGCGGGCAAGCTGTGCGAAGAGCGCCTGGCGCCGCTGCAACGCGTGGGCGATGTGACCCCTGCGCGGCTGGAAAACGGGGTGGTGCGCACGCCGCCGGGCTTTGCCGAAGGCTGGCGCGCGATTGCCGAAGGCGGCTGGGTCGGCCTTGCGGCGCCGACGGAATTCGGCGGTATGGGCCTGCCGCAGGCGCTGGCCATGGCGGTGACCGAGATGCTGAGCGGGGCGTGCCTTGCGCTTCAGATCGCGCCCTTGCTGACACAGGGCCAGATCGAAGCGCTGAGCCACCATGCCAGCGACGAGATCAAGGCGCTGTACCTGCCCAGGCTGATCTCGGGCGAATGGTCGGGCACGATGAACCTGACCGAACCGCAGGCGGGCAGCGACGTGGGCGCACTGCGGACCAGTGCCGTGCCGAACGGCGACGGCACCTACGCGATCACCGGGCAGAAAATCTATATCAGCTGGGCCGATGCCGATTTCATGGAGAACGTGGTGCACCTGGTGCTGGCCCGCCTGCCGGATGCGGCGCCGGGGACACGGGGGATCAGCCTGTTCCTGGTGCCGCGCAACATCCCCGACGCGGACGGCCGGCCCGGCGTGGCCAACAGCCTGCGCGTGGTCAGCCTGGAGCACAAGCTGGGCCTGCATGGCAGCCCGACCGCGGTTATGGAGTATGACGGCGCGACCGGCTGGCTGGTGGGGGCGCCGCACAAGGGCATGGCGGCGATGTTCACCATGATGAACAACGCGCGCCTGGGCGTTGGCATGCAGGGGATCGGCGTGGCCGAGGCCGCCTGCCAGCAGGCGCTGGCCTATGCGCGCGACCGCCACCAGGGGGAAACGCCGCTGGGCGCGGGGGGCATCGTCGATCATGCGGATGTGCGGCGGATGCTGGCCACGATGCGGGCCGAGGTTTTCGCGGCGCGTGCCATCGCGCTGTCTTGTGCGGTGGCGATCGACATGGCGGCCGCGACCGGCGAGGCCGACTGGACCGCGCGCGCGGCGTTCCTGACGCCGATCGCCAAGGCCTATGGCACCGATACCGGGGTCGAGGTGGCCTCGACCGGGGTGCAGGTTCACGGCGGCATGGGTTTTGTCGAGGAAACCGGCGCGGCGCAATTCCTGCGCGATGTGCGGGTGACCACGATCTACGAGGGCACCAACGGCATTCAGGCGATGGACCTGGTCGGGCGCAAGCTGATGGATGGGGGCGAAGCGGCCTGGCGCCTGCTGGAGGAAATCGAGAAGGCGGCCGAGGCGGCGCGGGGCGTGCTGCCCGACCTGGCCGGAGAGGTCTGGGCCGCCGCGGAATCGCTGCGCGAGACGACCGAATGGATGCTGACGCAAGAGCCGACCGAACGCTTTGCCGGCGCGGTGCCGTTCCTGCGGGCCTGGGCGCGGGTGCTGGGCGCGCATGTGCACCTGGCCGCGGCGCGGGCCGAGGGGGGGGGAGGGGCGGCGCACGACGCTGGCGCGCGTCTTCGTCGGGCGCCTGTTGCCGGAACATGCCGCGCTGCTGGCGCAGGCGCGGGCGGGGGCGTCGGACCTTTACGCCCTTGATCCAGATGATATTGCGGCATGATGGACATTGCCCGCAGCCCGATCCGCTATCCGTTCGAAACCCCACCCGCCGCCGACGGCGCCGTCGAGATCGCCGAGGGCGTGTTGTGGCTGCGCCTGCCGCTGCCGACGGCGCTGGACCATGTGAACGTGTTCGCGCTGGACGAGGGCGCCGGCTGGACGGTGGTCGATACCGGCATTTCCTCGCGCAAGTCGCGCGCGTTGTGGCAGGGGCTGATGGACGGCCCGTTGCGGGGCAAGCCGGTGACCCGGGTGATCGTGACCCATCACCACCCCGACCACGTGGGCCTGGCCGGATGGTTCCAATCCGACCACGGCGCCGAGTTGTGGACCAGCCGCGTGGCCTGGCTGTTCGCGCGGATGTTGCAGATGGACGAACAGGAGCGTCCGGCGCCCGAGACTCTGGCCTATTGGCGCGGCGCGGGCATGGATGCGGCGTTGTACGAGGAACGGGCGAACCAGCGCCCGTTCAATTTCGCCGACACGGTGGCGCCGATGCCGCTGGGCTTTCGCAACATGGGCGAGGGCGACGTGATCCGTGCGGGCGGGCGCGACTGGGACGTGCGGCTGGGCGACGGGCACGCGCCCGACCATGTCACGCTGTGGAGCCGCGATGACCACCTGGTGATCGGGGGCGACCAGTTGCTGCCGTCGATCTCGCCCAACCTGGGCGTCTACGCAACGGAACCGCTGAACGACCCGGTCGCGGGCTGGCTGGAAAGCTGCACGCGGCTGGCCGCCCATGCCCGCGACGATCACCTTGTCCTGCCGGGCCACAAGCTGCCCTTTACCGGGTTGCCCACGCGCCTGTCGCAACTGATCGAGAACCACGAGGGCGCTCTGGCCCGGCTGATGGACCACCTGGCCGAACCGCGCACCGCCTGCGACTGTTTCGTGCCGCTGTTCAAGCGCGAGATCGGCGCAGGCGAGTATGTCCTGGCCCTTGTCGAGGCGGTGGGGCATCTGAACCACCTGTACCTGACCGGGCGCGCCCGCCGCTGGCGACGCGAGGACGGGGCCTGGCTGTTCCAGAGGTTGGACCTCGACTGAGAAAAAGAGCCCCAGGGTGTGCCCCGCCCGGGCAGCAGCGCGGGGCCGAGCGAGCGGATGCCCCGCGGAGGTGACAGCGCCGGAGGGATGGTCTAGGCTGCGCTGCGACGAACGGGAACGGAGACCGGCGGGGATGGTAGCGAAACGGTGTCGGCAGGCAATGGGGCCGCGTCTGCGGACAGCCCATCTTTCCAGGGTGGCATGCCGTTTTCCGAGGTCTTTCCCGGCCGGGTCACGCGCTGTTCACCAATCCCTGCCATAGTCGCGCCGTTCATTCTCGTTCCGGTCCAGATAGTCCCGAATCCCATGCGTCGATTTCTGCTCGTTCTCCTTTTCCCGATCCTTCTCGCCGGGTGCGCCGCTGAACCCGTCTGGGCCCCCGACGAGGCCGTGGCGCGGGCTGCCTATCGCCATCCCGGCCTGCCCACGATCACGCTTTTCACGGTGATTTCGAACGGATCCAACGCCGGGGGGCATTCCGCCTTGATGATCAATGCCAGCCAGCGCGTGATCTTTGATCCCGCGGGCAGCTGGTGGCACCGCGCCTCGCCCGAGCGGAACGATGTGCATTACGGTATCACGCCGACCATGCTGGAGTTCTACATCGACTACCACGCGCGCGAGACCTATCGCGTCGTGACGCAGACCGTCTCGGTCAGCCCCGAAGTCGCGGAACGGGCGCTTCGGGTCGTCGAAGCCTATGGGGCGGTGCCCAAGGCCATGTGCGGGCGGTCTGTCAGTGACGTTTTGAAACAGGTGCCGGGTTTCGAAAGCGTTCCGCGCACGGTGCGTCCCAAGGCGATCATGGCGGCCTTTGCCGAATTGCCCGATGTGCGCACCGAGACGATCTATGACAATGACCCCGACGCGAACGAAGAGTTGTTGCGCGAACAGCACCGCGCCCGCGTGGCGGAACTGGCCGCGTCGGACTAAGTCAAGCGGCGGGCCGGGTCTATCCCAACAGATAAAGCATCGCGTAGAGCGTGGCCGCACCCGCGCCGATCGCGGCGAGGACGTTCTTGGTGAGGTAGCCCACGCCGAGGGTCGCGATGGCGGCAAGCATGCGCGCCAGGTCGGGCTGGCCGCCGGTCGCCTGGGGCCAGACCACCATCGGCGCGACCAGCGCAGGCAGGACCGCGACAGGGGTATAGCGCAGGTGCCGCAGCAGCCAGTCGGGCAGCTTGCGGTCGCCGATCAGGCCGAGAAACGAAAACCGGATCAGGAACGTCCCGATTCCGAGCAGCAGGATGATCGCCCAGATCTCGAGCGGCGACTGGGTCATGCGCGCGCCCCCGTCCATAGTTCGACCCGAGCCCCCACCGCCATGGCCGCCACGGCCGCGATCAGAACGCCGGCCTGGTAGGGCAGGAACGCCAGTGCCAGGGCCACCGCGACCGAGGTGGCGGCTGCGGCGACATGAGCAAGCGTTCGCAACGCCGGCGCGACCATCGCGAGAAAGGTGATCGGCACCGCGAAATCCAGTGCGTATTCGGGCGGGATGGCCTGGCCCGCCAGCGCGCCCGCCAGCGTCGCGACATACCACAGCGGGCAGATCGGCGAGATAGAGCCGAAGTAATAGGCCAGCCGCTCGGGCAGCGTCATCGCGGGCCGGGCCTCGAACCGGGCCTGACTGAGCGCATAGGTCTGGTCGACCAGGAAATAGGCTGCGATGGCGCGCTGCCATAACGGCGCCGCGCCAAGCCAGGGCGTGATCGAGGCGGAATACATCGCCATGCGCAGGTTGACCGCCAGCGCCGTGACCAGGATCAGCACGGTCGGTGCCTCGTCCACCATCAACTGGACCGCGGTGAACTGTGCCGCCCCGGCGATCACCAGGATGGAAAAGCCCATCACCTCGGCCAGGTTCAGCCCGGCTTCGGTGGCGACCACGCCGAACAGCAGGCCGAAGGGCACGATCACCAGCAGGAACGGCGCGCCGTGGCGGACGCCGGTCCAGTAGGCCGAATTCAGGGTGGAGGCGGGCATGGGAGCGGTCTAGGCTTGGGATACGCGGTGGGGGTACGCTTCGCGCGGGCAGGGCGCAACTGGAAAAGGGGACGCGATGCGGGTGGTCGGCCTGATCCTGGCGGGCGGCCGGGGGCGGCGGCTGGGCGGGGTGGACAAGGCGTTGATTCGGCTGAACGGAGAGACGCTTTTGGCCCGGGTCGCGGCGCGGCTGGGCCCGCAGGTCGCCGCGCTGGGGCTGAGCGCGAACGGGCCCGGGCGCACCTATGCCGCGGTCGGCTTGCCGGTGCTGCCCGACGCGCCGCCGGGCGACAGGGGGCCGCTTGCGGGCGTTCTGGCGGGGTTGGACTGGGCGGCGGATGGCGGGGCTGAGGCTCTGGTGACGGCGGCGGTCGATACGCCGTTTCTGCCCCCCGATCTGGTTGCGCGCCTTCTGGACAGCGGCGCGCCGCTGGCGGTCGCCGAAAGCGGCGGGCGGCGGCATCCCACGGCGGCGCTTTGGCCCGTGTCGCTGCGGGCGGAGTTGCGCGCGGCGCTCGACCGGGGTGTGCGCCGGCTGGGCGGCTTTGCCGAAGCGCAGGGCGCTGTGGCTGTTGGCTTTGCTCCGGGCGCGGACGGCATCGACCCGTTCTTCAACATCAACACGCCCGAGGACCTGGCCCGCGCAGAGGCGTCGTTGGGGGCAGCGGGGTGAGACCCTTCGACACGATCGCCATGGCCGACTGGTCGGCGCGCGCCGCGCCGTCGCCGGTGGCGCCCTCGGCCGATGCGATCTGGATCGCGACCTGGCGCGACGGGAGCGAGGCCGTCGTCTATCACCGCACCCGCGCGGCGGGCGAAGCGGCGCTGATGGCGCTGTTGCAGGAAGAGCTTGAGGCTCGCCGGCGGGTCTTGCTCGGGCTCGATTTCGCCTTCGGCTATCCCGCGGGGTTCGCCCATGCGCTGACGGGAGAGGCCGCGGCGGCGGCCGTTCGGGCGTGGCTTGCCACGCGGATCACGGATGATGCGCGCAACCGCAACAACCGCTTCGAGGTCGCCGCGGCGATCAATGCCGGCTTTCCGGGCGTCGGGCCATTCTGGGGGCGGCCGGCGGGGCTTGAACTTGCCGATCTGCCGGCCCTGGGCCGGTTGCGCCACGGTCACGGGATGACCGAACGCCGTGCCGTCGAGCGCGTGGTGCCGCGCGCGCAGACGGTGTGGAAACTGTATACCACGGGCGCGGTCGGATCGCAGGTGTTGGTCGGGCTGCCGATGCTGCATCGCTTGTCGTGCCGGTTCGGGCCGGTGCTGTCGGTCTGGCCGTTCGATCCGGGGGATGGCGATATCGTGCTGGCCGAGATCTACCCGTCGCTGATCGACCCGGTTGTGCGCGGCGAGGCGGAGATTCGCGACGCGGCGCAGGTGCGGCTGATGGCGCGGGGCGTCGCCCGGTTGCAGGCGGAGGGGCGGCTGGCCGACCTGTTCGCCGCGCCCGATGACCCGCAGATCGCCGAAGAGGGCTGGATCCTGGGCGTGGGGCAGGAGACTGCACTATACGCGGCGCTGACGGGGTAGCCCCGCGGCGCCGGTGCCCGACGGTCCTAGCCGAACATGCCCGCCACGCGGCCCAACAGCATGAAAGCGCGCGCGGTGCGGGTTTCGGCCAAATCGTTCAGTTCCTGGTCCGTGGCGGTCGGCTCGAACTCGGCCAGAACCCGGTCGAACTGACGCAGGAAATGATGCGCGACGTCGCGGAAGATCGGGTCCTGTTTCATCCGGGCCGCGGTCAGGGCAAGACAGGACCGGTCGCGCACGCCCCCAAGCGCAGCCACGCTGGCGCCCCGCTCGCCCTGGGCGAAGCGGCGCCAGACCTCGGGCCGCGCCCGGTCGGGCGCGAGATCGTCCATGTAGATGCCTTCCTGGCTGAGCAGAGTCAGCACGTCCTGTGCCGAGCGCACCAGCTTGGCCGACATCCGATCCTCGAGCGCGCGGCGCAGCGCGCGGAACCCTTCGCGGTCGTCCGTGCTTTCGGGAAAGTTCAGGGCGCGCAGGAACTCGTGGTTCTCCAGCGGCGGCCGCAGCGTTTCGGCAGGGGTGCCGAGGGCAAGCGACGGTTGCGCCTCGGGTTTGGCCCCGGCGGTGGGGGCGGGGGATGATGGCGCCGGCGCCGGGGTCGGGGTTGGGGCCGGGGCGGTGCGCGCCGGGGCGGGCGCCGGCTCATGCACGCGGCTCGAGGTGAAGGTGGCAAGCGCGCTTTCTGTCTGGCGCTGGGCGGCGGCGATTTCCTCCAGCTTCTTTTCTAGCGTCGGGCGGATATCCATACCGGCGTTCTGCTGCTGCTGGATATGGCTTTGCCGCAGCGTGTCTATGGCGGCCTGCAGGCGTGCGGATTCCTCGCGCATGATCCGGGCGCTCTTGGCCGTGGCCGTGGCCACCCAGATCAGCGCAACGGGCGTGACCACAGCCAGCAGCAGCATGACGAAGCCCAGCGGGTCGGCGCCCAAGCGGGCGTCGCCGAATCGCGTGAAGGCGAAGAAGGCGCCCGCCACCACAAGCCACACCACCGAGAGAATCAGGGCGACGATGTCGGCTGTGGTGATCCCGGCCTCGCGGCCGAGTGGCGCGAAGTGGCCCAGGTCGAACGGTTTGTCCTTCTGCTCGTCGGCCATCGCGACACTCCCGCCTGGCAACGCTCAGACGTAACGGATGCTCAGCACCTCGTAGCTGCGCTCGCCGCCCGGGGTGCGCACCTCGACGCTGTCGCCTTCCTCCTTGCCGATCAGGGCGCGGGCCAGCGGCGACTTGACGTTCAGAAGGCCCTTTTCGATATCGGCTTCGGCCTCGCCTACGATCTGGTACGTCTTTTCCTCGTCGGTATCCTCGTCGACCAGCGTCACCGTGGCGCCGAACTTGATCGGCCCCGACAGCTTGGCCGGGTCGATCACGTCGGCGCGCGACAAAAGCCCTTCGATTTCCTTGATCCGGCCCTCGATGAAGCTCTGCTTTTCACGGGCGGCGTGATACTCGGCATTCTCGGACAGGTCGCCATGCTCGCGCGCCTCGGCGATCGCCTTGATCACGGCGGGGCGCTCCACCGACTTGAGCGCCTTGAGTTCCTCGTCGAGCGCGGCATGGCCCGCGCGGGTCATCGGTATCTTTTCCATGGCACACTCGGGCAATGGTAACGCGGCGCGTATGGATACGCGCCGCGTCAGCGGGTTTCGATTGTCGCCATACCCAACCCGAGCGGATCGGCAAATGCAAGGGAAACCATTTGCCGGTGGCGCAAGCCTGCCAAGACCGCATGGCCTGCCGCGTCGCGGCGGGCCGGCTACCCGGCTCGTGCCGTACCCAGGGGCGTGGCGCGGTCGCCGCGATGCGGCGGTCGAAACACGGTTTTATGGGCGGAGTCCGTTATCCCGGCGCCGCATTAACGTATCGGAATTGACGCCGGTGCTGCATCGCGGCTAGGCAGGTGCGCAACCGGATTGCCGCGAAAAGGAAAGATCATGTCTCAGATCGAACGCGAGGCGATGGAATATGACGTTGTGATCGTGGGTGCGGGGCCGGCGGGCCTGTCGGCTGCGATCCGGCTCAAGGAGCTCGACGCCGATCTTTCCGTCGTGGTGCTGGAAAAAGGGTCCGAGGTGGGCGCGCATATCCTGTCGGGGGCGGTTCTGGACCCGACGGGGCTGAACATGCTGTTTCCCGACTGGAAAGAGCGCGGCGCGCCGATCACCGTGCCGGTCAAGGAAGACAACTTCGTTTTCCTGGGCGAAGCGGGGAAGATGCGTCTGCCGAACTGGCTGATGCCGCCGCTGATGAACAACCACGGCAACTACATCGTCTCGATGGGCAATGTTTGCCGCTGGCTGGCCGAGCAGGCCGAGGCGCTGGGCGTGGAAATCTTCCCCGGCATGGCGTGCTCGGAAATCGTCTGGGGCGAGGGCGACCGGGTAAAAGGCGTCGTCGCGGGCGAGTTCGGCAAGAATGCCGATGGCACTCCTGGGCCGAACTACGAACCCGGCATGGAACTGCACGGCAAGTACGTGTTCCTCGCGGAGGGTGTGCGCGGCTCTCTCTCCAAGCAGGTGATCGCGAAATACGGCCTGTCGGACGGGCGCGATCCGCAGAAGTTCGGCCTCGGCATGAAAGAGGTCTGGGAGATCGACCCCGCCAAGCACAAGGAGGGGACCGTCACCCACACCATGGGCTGGCCGCTCGACGGAAATGCGGGCGGGGGGTCGTTCATCTATCACGCCGAGAACAACCAGCTGTTCATCGGGTTCGTGGTGCACCTGAACTACGAAAACCCGCACCTGTATCCGTACATGGAGTTCCAGCGGTTCAAGCATCACCCCATCGTCGCCGACCTGCTGAAGGGCGGCAAGCGCATTGCCTATGGCGCGCGGGCGATTTCCGAGGGCGGTTATCAGTCGGTGCCCAAGGCCGCCTTCCCGGGCGGGGTGCTGCTGGGCTGTTCGGCGGGTCTGGTGAACGTGCCGCGGATCAAGGGCAACCACAACGCGATGATGTCGGGGATCGAGGCCGCGACGGCCGCGGTGGCCGCGCTCAAGGCCGGGCGGGCGGGCGACACGCTCGAGGAATACGATGTCGCGCTGCATGCAGGCGTCATCGCCAAGGACCTCAAGCGGGTGAAGAACGTCAAGCCGCTATGGTCGCATTACGGCAATTTCCTCGCCACCGCGCTGGGCGGGTTTGACATGTGGGTGGCCAACCTGACCGGCTGGAACCCGCTGGGCACGATGCACCACGCCAAGACCGATGCCGCCCATACCGGCAAGGCGAAGGAGTTCCCCAAGATCGACTATCCCAAACCCGATGGGGTGCTGAGTTTCGACCGTCTGACCAACGTGGCGTTCTCGTTCACCAACCACGAGGAAAGCCAGCCCTGCCACCTGCAACTGACCGACCCGAAGGTCCCGATCGAGGTCAACCTGCCCGAATTCGCCGAACCCGCGCAGCGATATTGCCCGGCGGGTGTCTACGAGGTGGTCGAGAAGGACGGCAAGGAAGAGTTCGTCATCAACTTCCAGAACTGCGTGCACTGCAAGACCTGCGATATCAAGGATCCCAGCCAGAACATCACCTGGGTCACGCCGCAGGGCGGCGACGGGCCGAACTATCCGAACATGTAACATCCGCGCGACGGCTATGGGGTTTCGGGCCGCGGGCCCGGGCGGCGGATTGCCTTGTCCGGCGCCGGGCTCTACCTTGCACGTCAGATCAATCGGAGTGTGTCCTTGGGTTTCAGTCTCCCGCGCCTTGCCCGCCTCGCGGCCGCCGGCCTTGCCGTTCTGACGCTGGCCACGCCGCTGCGTGCGCAGGATGGGTTGTCGGGGGCATACTTGGCAGCCCGCCAGGCCAGTATGTACAGCGATTACACGGCGGCGGCACGCTACTACGCCATCGCGCTGGCGCGCGATCCGTCGAACCCGCGGCTTCTGGAAAACGGCATGATGGCCTATCTGGGTCTCGGCGAGGTCGACCGCGCCATCCCGATCGCGCGGCGTCTGGAAACCGGCGCCAATGCCAGCCAAGTCGCCAACCTGGTGATCATCGCCGACCAGATGAAACGCGGAGCCTGGGACGAGTTGCTGGCCGATTTCGACGCCGGCCGCAGCGCCGCGCCGCTGGTCGATGCGTTGATTAGGGCCTGGGCGCGGTTCGGTCAGGGCCGCATGTCCGAGGCGCTGGAGGCGTTCGACGCGGCCTCGGAACAGACCGGCCTCAAGGCTTTCGGGCTGTATCACAAGGCGCTGGCGCTGGCCGCGGCGGGCGATTTCGAGGGCGCCGACCATATCCTTTCGGGGGCGGCCGAAGGGCCGCTGCGCGCGACCCGCCGGGGCGTGATCGCCCATGCCGAGGTCTTGAGTCAGCTCGACCGGCAGGACGATGCCGTCGAACTGATAGAGGAGGCGTTTGGGCGCGAGGCCGATCCCGGCATCGCCCGGCTGCGCGACCGGCTGATGGCGGGCGAGGCGCTGCCCTTCGATCTGGTCGAAGATGCCACCCATGGCGCCGCCGAGGTGTTCCTGACCGTCGCGGGCGCGCTCAACGGCGATGCGATGGACAGCTACACGCTGATCTATTCCCGCCTGGCCGAGTTCCTGGCGCCCGAGAACACCGATGCGGTGCTGCTGTCGGCGAACCTGCTGGAATCGCAGGAGCGATATGACCTCGCCATCAAGACCTACGCGCGTGTCCAGCGCGACGATCCGGCCTTTTACGCGGCCGAGATCGGCCGCGCCGAGGCGATGCGTCGGGCGGGGGACGTCGAGGGATCGATCAGCGTGCTGGAGGCCCTGGCCCAGGAATTCCCGGATATTGCGATCATCCACGTCACGTTGGGCGACACTTTTCGCGGTCAGGAACGCTACGATGAGGCGCGGCAAGCCTATGACCGGGCCATCGCGCTGTTCGACGAACCGGCCCGCGCCCAGTGGATCGTCTACTACGCCCGCGGTATCGCGCATGAGCGGCTGGACATGTGGCCCGAGGCCGAGGCCGACTTCCGGCAGGCCCTGGAACTGGAGCCGGGCCAGCCGCAGGTGCTGAACTATCTGGGCTATTCCTTCGTCGAGATGAAGACCAACCTGGACGAGGCACTCGACATGATCGAGCGCGCGGTCGAGGCGCGGCCGGGCGACGGTTACATCACCGACAGCCTGGGCTGGGTGCTGTACCGGCTGGGCCGCTACCAGGAGGCGGTGCCTCACATGGAACGTGCCGCTGCGTTGATGCCGGTGGATCCGATCGTCAACGACCATCTGGGCGACGTCTACTGGGCGGTCGGGCGCCGGAACGAGGCACGGTTCCAATGGCACCGGGCCCTGTCCTTCGACCCCGAGGAAGAAGAGGCCGACCGGATCCGCCGCAAGCTCGAGGTCGGGCTGGACCGCGTCCTGGAAGAAGAGGGGGCGCCGCCCCTGAATGCCGCCAATGACGGTTGAGGCCTTTGCGCCCGCCAAGATCAACCTGACCCTGCACGTCACCGGACAGCGGGACGACGGCTATCATCTGCTCGACAGCCTGGTGATTTTCGCCGATGCGGGCGACCGGCTGCGTCTTTCGCCCGCGGATGATCTGACCCTGACGGTCACCGGCCCGCGGGCCGAGGGGGTGCCCTGCGACGGGCGCAACCTGGTGCTGAAGGCGGCCACGCTGTTCGTCGGCGATCTGGGCGCCGAGATCACGCTGGACAAGCACCTGCCCGCCGCGGCCGGGATCGGCGGCGGATCGTCCGACGCGGCGGCGGCGCTGCGCGGCCTGGCCGAGCTTTGGAACCTGCCACTGCCGGACCCTGCGGCGGTGCTGTCGCTGGGGGCCGATGTGCCGGTCTGCCTGCGGCCCCGGGCCCTGCGGATGCAGGGCGTCGGCGAGACGATCATCGAGGGGCCGCGTCTGCCCGAGCGGATGGGAATTTTACTGGTGAACCCCGGGGTTGAGGTGTCGACGCCCGCGGTGTTCAAGGCGCTGGCCTGCAAGTCCAACCCGCCGATGCCACACCCGCCGGGCTGGTCCAGCGCGGCCGTGATGGCGCATTGGCTGGCCGATCAGCGCAACGACCTGGAAACGCCCGCCCGCCGTCAGGCCCCCGTCATCCGCGAGGTTCTGGACGTGATCGCCGCCACCGAGGGCTGTCTTCTGGCGCGGATGTCGGGGTCGGGCGCGACCTGCTTCGGCATCTATGACAGCCGCGACGAGGCCGAGGCGGCGGCAAACCTGATCGCCGCCGGGGCGCCGCAATGGTGGGTGCAGGCCGCGAGCCCCTACGCCGTAAGCTGAGCGCGACGCGCCTCAGTTGATGCGGGCGACCACGTAGTCGGCCAGGTCCGTCAGCATGTCGCGAATCTCGTGATCCGGCAGATGGGTCAGTGCCTCTTTCGCGCGGGCGGTCCAGGCCAGCGCCTCGGCTCGCGTCGCCTCTATGGCGCCATGCTTGGCCATCAGGGACAGCGCATACTCAAGGTCCCCATCGCGCTGGTCACCCTTCTCGATGGTGCGTTTCCAGAAGCCGCGTTCCTCGTCATCTGCGGCAGCGATGGTCTTGATGATCGGCAGCGTCAGTTTCCGCTCGCGGAAATCGTCGCCGATGTTCTTGCCGGTCGCCTTGGCGTCGCCCGCCACGTCCAGCAGATCGTCGACGATCTGGAACCCGACCCCCAGCGCATCGCCATAGGTGTGCAGCGCGCTGACCTGTTCCTCGGGCATGCCGGCGATCACGCCGCCCACCTCGGTCGCCGCGGCGAACAGCGCGGCGGTCTTGCCCCGGATTACCTTGAGATAAATGTCCTCGGTGGTCGTAAGATCGCGCGCCGCGGTCAGTTGCAGCACCTCGCCCTCGGCGATCACCGCGGCCGCGTTAGACAGAATGTCGAGCACCTGAAGATTGCCGGGCGCCACCATCAACTGGAAGGACCGCGCGAACAGGTAGTCGCCCACAAGTACGCTGGACTTGTTGTCCCAAAGCAGGTTCGCCGTGGGCCGTCCGCGGCGCTGGCCGCTTTCGTCCACCACGTCGTCATGCAACAGCGTCGCGGTATGGATGAACTCGACCGTGGCGGCCAGGTAGACGTGGTAGGGCCCGTCATAGCCGCACATCCGCGCCGCCGCGATGGTCAGCATCGGCCGCAGCCGCTTGCCGCCTGCACCCACGATATGCGCCGCGACCTCGTCGATCCGCGGGGCATATTCCGACCGCATCCGTTCCCGGATCAGCCGGTCGACCTGTGCCATTTCCTCGGTCAGCAGGGCGGCCAGGCGCTCATGCGGTTTGGTGACTGCGTCGTCCAAGCCCATCACGGCCTCGTCAGGTTGCTCGACAAATGGGTCGTTCTGCCCTTAAGTCGCTGTCATGAAAGAACTCATCCGCACCAATGACCCGACGGTGATCGCCTTCGTCTCGGCGCTGCTTCAGGGCGAGGAAATAGAGTGCTTTCCGATGGATGTCCACATGAGTGTTCTCGAGGGATCGATAGGCGTTTTGCCGCGCCGGATCATGGTGGCCGACCGCGACCTGTTCGTCGCCCGTGCGATCCTGCGCGACAACGGGATCGAGGTGGACGAGGGGCGTTGAGCGCGTGGAGGAGGTCACGTGCGACCAGTTCCTCGGGGGGCGATTGCGGATCCGCCAGCCCCGGTCGGGCTATCGGGCGGGGATCGACGCGGTCCTATTGGCCGCTGCGATGCCGACTGAAACGGGTCAATCGGTGCTGGAACTGGGGTGCGGGGTAGGGGTGGCCAGCCTTTGCCTGGGCTTGCGCGTGCCGGGGCTATCGTTGTTCGGAGTCGAATTTCAGGCGGCCTATGCCGAATTGGCCCGGCGCAATGCCGCCGAGAACGGGATCGATCTTGCGGTGACGACCGCCGATCTTGTCGCGCTGCCCGCGGACTTGCGGTCGCGCAGTTTCGACCATGTGGTCGCGAACCCGCCCTATTTCCTGCGCGCCCATGGAAGCGCAGCGCCCGAGCCCGGCCGCGAGGCCGCCCTAGCCGAGGCGACTCCGCTGACGCTTTGGGTCGAAACCGCAAGGCGCCGGTTGGCCCCGGGCGGCTGGCTGACCCTGATCCAGCGCGCCGAGCGCTTGCCCGCGCTTCTGGCCGCGATGGATGCACGTTTAGGTAGTGTCGAGCTTTTACCCTTGGCCCCAAGGGTTGGGCGGCCGGCAAAGCTGATCATCTTGCGGGCGCGAAAAGGTGCGCGCGGCACGTTCAGGTTGCATAGCCCTTTGATTTTACACGAAGGTTCCCGCCACGAGCGCGACGCCGACAGCTACACCCCGGCGGTTTCCGCGGTCCTGCGGCAGGGGGCCGCACTTCCCTGGCCCGGGTGACGAAACCCGTTAAGCGCGAATCCAGTGTTTTCAAGGGCGTGACACGACTCGGTTTTCGTGCTGCACTCGGTCTATAGGCTGTGATCAAGGAAGGAGCACCGATTATGACCCTGAGTTCGCATCTGCAGGAACTCCGCAAAAAGCATCAGGCGCTCTCGGACAAAGTCGAGGAGGCGCAGCGAACGCCTTCGGCGGATGGCCTTCATATCGCGGACCTCAAGAAGCAGAAGCTCAAGATCAAGGAACAGATCGAGCGGCTTTCTCAGGGCTGAGCCCGCCGGGCGCTGGCCCGCGCGGCCAGCGCGGCGCCCCCCGTGATCAAGATCGCGGCGGCAAAGAGTATGGGCGTGGGGGCGGCGATCCCCGCGCCGACGAGAACTAGAGTCGACAAGAGCGGCGCGGCGTAGCTGGCCACGCCGAGCAACTGGATATCGCCGCGTTTCACGCCGATGTCCCAGACATAGAAGGCCAGCCCAACCGGACCCAGCGCCAGCATGCTTGCCCAACTTGTCGGGTTCGCGGGCCAGTCGGTTTCCTCCAGCGCCAGGTGCAAGGGCAGAGACAGCGCGGCCGTGGCCAGGCAGAACACCGCGACGCTTGCGGTCGGAACCGTGCCCAGACGTCGCGAAAGCACGGAATAGCCCGACCAGGTCAGCGCGCAGAGAAGTGCCAAGCCATAGCCGGGTAGGGCCGTCCCGTCGAACCCGATCGCCCCGCGCGCCACGATCAGCGCCGCCCCGGCGAACCCGGCTACCGCACCGATCACATGCCCCACGCGCAGTCGTTCCCCGGGCAAAAGCCCCGAGAACAGAACGATCAGCAGCGGCCAGAGATAGGCGATCAGCCCCGCCTCGGCCGCTGGCGCCAAGCGCAACGCCGAGAAATACAGCGCGTGATACCCGAACAATCCCGCGGTGCCGAAGGCATAGACCCGGAGCGGCACTTGCGTCAGCAGCCGCGCCTCGCCTGTCGCCGCGACCCAGATAATCCCGATCGCACCGCCGATGGCAAAGCAGATCGCGTTCAACTGCAAGGGTGGCACCGGCGCAGAACCCACCGTGAAAAGTGCCAAGAGCGCCCATAGCAGGACAGCGATGAATCCGATGGCGGTGGCGCGGGCGGGAGGCATGGCGGGACGTATAGCCGCCGCATCTGGCACCCGCCAGACGGTTCCGCCGACGCCAACCAAAAAAGGAGAGAGCGCGGCTCTCTCCTTCTTCTGACTTCAATTGTCCTCGCCGACGGCCGGCGCCGAGAGGTGCCTCAGACGAAGAATTGTGCGCCGTTGGCAGAGATGGTCGAGCCGTTGATGAACTCGGCGTCGTCCGCGGCAAGGAAGGCCACGCAGCGCGCGATTTCCTCGGGTTCGCCCAGCCGGCCAGCCGGGATCTGGCCGATGATCGCCTCGCGGACCTTTTCCGGCACCGCCATCACCATCTCGGTCGCGATGTAGCCCGGGCAGATCGCATTCGCGGTGATGCCGAAGCGGGCGCCTTCCTGCGCCAGCGATTTGACGATACCCAAGTCGCCCGCCTTGGTCGCGGCATAGTTCACCTGGCCGAACTGGCCCTTCTGCCCGTTGATCGAGGAAATTACGATCACCCGGCCGAACTTGCGCTCGCGCATGCCGGGCCAGACCGGGTGGATGGTGTTGAAGACACCCGTCAGGTTGGTGTCGATCACCTCTTTCCACTGTTCGGGCGTCATCTTGTGGAACGGCGCGTCGCGGGTGATGCCCGCGTTCGCCACCACCACGTCGATCGGGCCCAGCTCGGCCTCGACCTTCTCGATCCCGGCCTTGGAGGCGTCGTAATCTGCGGCGTTCCACTTGAAGGTGGGGATGCCGGTTTCGTCGGTGAATTTCTTCGCGGCTTCGTCATTGCCGCCATAGGTCGCGGCGACGCTGTAGCCCGCGTCTTTCAGGGCCTTCGAAATGGCCGCGCCGATGCCGCGGGTGCCGCCGGTGACGAGTGCAACTCTTGCCATGATTCCTCCAGGATGGGTGCCGTTTGTTCGGAAACGGTGTTACGGAAAATGAAACGGACGCGCAACAATATTGCGCGCCCGTCTCGATGTCTGGTGGCTTACGGCCGTTCCAGGCACATCGCGACACCCATGCCGCCGCCGATGCACAGCGTGGCCAGGCCCTTCTTGGCATCGCGGCGCTTCATCTCGAACAACAGTGTGTTCAGGA
>JBNGDM010000023.1:0-19820 GCA_049975105.1 Rhodovulum sp.
AGACATGGCAGCAGCACTCAACATCCAGAAGGGCACGTCGAAGCATTCCGCCTATGACCTGCGCGATCCGAATTCCGATATCGAAGAACGGCACACGCTTGCGGTGATCGTAGACAACGAACCGGGCGTTCTGGCCCGCGTGATCGGGCTTTTCTCGGGACGGGGCTACAACATTGACAGCCTGACGGTGGCCGAGGTGGATCACACTGGCCATACCAGCCGCATCACCATTGTCACCACCGGCACGCCCGCCGTAATCGAGCAGATCAAGGCCCAGCTTGGCCGGATCGTGCCGGTGCACGAGGTACACGACCTGACCGTCGAGGGTCCTTCGGTCGAGCGGGAACTGGCGCTGTTCAAGGTGAAAAGCTCTGGCGAAAAACGGGTCGAGGCGCTGCGGCTGGCCGATATCTTCCGGGCGAACGTTGTGGACTCCACGCTGGAAAGCTTTGTCTTCGAGATCACCGGCACGCCGCAAAAGGTGGACGCCTTCGGCGAGCTGATGCGGCCCCTGGGCCTGATCGAAATGGCGCGGACCGGGGTTGCAGCGTTGTCGCGCGGCACCTGACGCGGTTCGAAAATGGAGAGGGCTCCGCGGGGATCGGTTGGAAAGCAATCTCCTCGGGAAGGCCCCCGGCCGGGCACTTTCGGGGCAAGCTCGGCTCTCGGAGGGGAGCAGCCCTGCGCCCCTAGCCCAGGCCTGTTCAGACTGTGGAGCACGGCAACGGCCTTTCAGCACTCCGCACCCCGGGAAATTGCGTTCCGATCACGGCGCCCAAGGCCCCGGGTTCCTAACGCAGTTCTACAACGGCATCGACCTCGACCAGCGCGTTCGCGGGCAAGGAAGCGACATTGACGGCCGTGCGAACATGGCGCCCCGCGTTCCCGTAAAGGTCGATGAACAGCTGCGAAGCGCCGTTCACGATCAATGGGCCGTCACCATAGCCCGGCGGCGCCGCGACAAAGCCCCCCAGCCGGACCACCTCGGCCACGCTGTCGAGAGACCCGGTCAGTTGCTTGACACAAAACAACAGGTTCAGCGCGCACATTCGTGCCGCCGCCTGGCCTTGGGCCAGGTCGAACCCGTCGCCCACGGGGCCGAAATACTGCGGCACGCCTTCCCACTCGCAGATCTGTCCGGACAGGAACAGCAGGTTCCCGGTGATCTTGCCGGGCAGGAACAGGGCGCGCGAAGGGGCCGAGGGCGGCAACGCCAGCCCCATCGCGTGTAGGCGGGCCTCGACCGGGCAGGTCATGCCGTCAGCGGCGGGCGGGCTGCCATATCGGCGGCAATCCCGATGGCCAGCCGGATCAGCGACAGGTCGGATCCGCGCGGACCGACCAGCGAGACGCCGTAGGGCACGCCATCGACGCGGCCCGCGGGCAGCACCACCTGCGGCAGCCCCGCCAGCCCCGCGACGCAGAGCAGCCGCATCGCCCGGTGGCGGTAGCCGTCGAACACCTCGACGGGCGCGTCGAGCCGGAAGGGCGGCGCGTGCGTCACCGGTGCCAGCAGCACGCCGTCGCTGCCCAGCAGGGCGTCGACATGGGCACGGAAGGCGGCGCGGGCGGCCTGGGCCTCGGCCATCTGCGGATCGGTCAGCGCCTCGGCAGCGTCGGCGCGCCCGTCGATGCCGCGCACCAGAGGCATGCCCGAGGACCGGATGAAGGGCACCACATCGCGTTTCGCATCCGCCCCCATGGTGGTCAGGAAGGTCTGGTAAACCGTATCGATCCCGCCGGGGTAAAGACCCTGCAATGGTGCGGCGTCGATTCCGGCAAAGGCATCCTCGAACACGCGGCGGGGGGCTGCGTCCAGTTCGTCCAGCATCTCCACCGAGGTCAGGTAGCGCGGCGCGTCGATGGGGGCGTCGTCGGTGAGCAGCACGGCCATGGCGCGCAAGAGTGTCTCGCCGTCGCGGGCGAATATCCCGCAGGAATCGTAGCTGTGGGCCAGCGGCTGCACGCCATCGAGCGAAATGCGCCCGTGGGTGGGGCGCAGTCCCCAGATGCCGCAGAAGCTGGCGGGCGCGCGGACCGAGCCGCCGGTGTCGGTGCCAAGCGCGATGTCGCAAAGCCCCCCCGCCACCGCGACGGCCGAGCCCGAGGACGACCCGCCGGGGATGCGGTCGGGCGCGGCGGGGTTCACCGGCGTGCCGAAATGCGCGTTCATGCCATACATCGACCAGGCGAGTTCATCGGTGTGGGTCTTGCCGACGAAGGCGGCGCCCGCGTCCAGCAGCGCCTGCACGGCGGGGGCGTTCTGTTCCTTGACCCCGCTCATGGCGAGCGCCAAGGGGCAGCCCGACCCGGTGCGATAGCCGGCGACGTCATAGATGTCTTTTACCCCAAGCGTCAGACCCGCCAGCGGGCCGTCCGCAGCGCTTGCGACAGGCACGGGCGGGTAGGGCATGAAACAGCGATAGGGGTCTGTCTCGATCAGCATCGGGGCGGGTCCTATTCGGCGGGCACGGTCTCGTCGGCCCGGAGGCAGGCGACGCGGCGGCGGTCGGAGGGAGATATGAAAGGCGGCAGGCCATCGCGGCAAGCCTTCATCGCCTTCGGGCAGCGCGGGGCAAAGGGACAGGCGCTGGGCGCGACCTCGAGCGCGGGGGGCGCGCCGGGGATCGCGTTGAGCCGTGCGCCGCGCTCCACGTCGTGCAGGTTGGCGGCGAGGAGCCCCTGGGTATAGGGATGGCGCGCGTCGCGGATGATCTCGTGCGTGGTGCCTTCCTCGACGATCTGGCCGGCATACATCACCGCGATGCGTTCCGAGATTTCTACCGCCACGCCGATGTCGTGGGTGACGAAGATCACGCCCATGCCGAATTCGCGCTGCAACTCGCGCAGGAGTAGCAGGATCTGGATCTGCACCGTGGCATCCAGCGCCGTGGTCGGCTCGTCGGCCAGCAATAGGCGCGGCCGGCAGGCGAGCGCCAGCGCGATCATCACCCGCTGGCGCATGCCGCCGGACAGCTCGTGCGGGTAGTTGTGCAGCCGGCGATTGGCCGAGGGGATGCGCACCCGGTCCAGCATGTCGAGCGCGACGGCCATGGCGTCGTCCTTGGACAGACCCTTGTGGCGCATGACCGTCTCGGCGATCTGGTGACCGACCGTATAGACCGGGTCGAGCGCCAGCGCGGGTTCCTGGAACACCATCGACACCTCGCCGCCTCGGTAGCGTTGCAGCGCCTTGCCCGACAGCGCCCGGATGTCGGTGCCGTTGACCTGGATGCGGCCCTCGATCTGCGTGCGTTTCGGCGGCAGAAGACCCAGAAGCGCCTTGAGCGTCACCGACTTGCCCGAGCCGCTTTCGCCCAGCAGTGCGAGCATTTCACCCTGTTCCATCGACAGGCTGACGTTGTTGATCGCGTGAACCGTGCGCTTGCCGGTGAAGCGGATCGTGAGGTCGCTTATGTCCAGCAGCCGGGTCATTCCGGCCCCCCCTGCCCTGCCTTTGGGTGACCCGAGGCCGGATCGTGCAGGTGGCAGGCGACCATGTGCGCGGCGTTCCCGGGCAACCCGGCAAGGGTCGGCGCCTTGGCCTTGCAGATCTCGGCGGCAAATCGGCAGCGGGTGTGGAAGCGGCAGCCGGGCGGCGGGTTGATCGGGTTCGGCGGATCGCCGGACAGGGGCGGTTCCTTGGTGCGGTTGTCTGGGTCCATCGACGGCATGGCCGAGAAGAGGGACCGCGTATAGGGGTGCGCCTGTTCGGCCCAGATAATGTTGACGGGGGCGACCTCGACCACCTCGCCCAGGTACATCACCAGGATGCGGTCCGAGATGTAGCGCACCACGTTCAGGTCGTGGCTTATGAAGATGTAGGTCAGGCCGAATTCCGCCCGCAGGTCCGACAGCAGGTTCAGCACCTGCGCCTCGACGGATTTGTCCAGCGCCGACACCGCCTCGTCCAGCACGACAAGGCGCGGCGACATGGCGAGCGCGCGGGCGATGTTCACGCGCTGGCGCTGGCCGCCCGAGAGTTCATGCGGGTAGCGATGCGCGAAGCGGTCGGGGTCGAGGCCGACGCGGTCCATCATCTTGCGCGCCAGCCCGTCGGGGTCGGGCAGGCCCTGCACCCTTGCGCCGAAGGCCACAGAGGCGAGGATCGTCATGCGCGGGTTCAGCGTGGCGTAGCTGTCCTGGAACACCATCTGCACGCCCTTGCGGAGCTCCTTGAGCGGCAGGTCGGGGCCGAGGGGCACCCCGTCGAAGATGATCTCGCCGCGGTCCTTCGGCGTCAGGCCGATCAGGAGCTTGGCGGTGGTGGACTTGCCGCAGCCGGATTCGCCGACGATGCCCAGCGTCTCGCCCTTTCTGACCTCGAAGGACACGCCGTCCACCGCCTGCACCCTGGCCTTGGTCCGGCCCAGCAGGCCGCCGCGAACCGGGAAGTGCTTTTGCAACGCGCGCACGATCAGCAGGGGCTGGGCCGGACCGCCGGTGTCGGGTTGCGGGATGTAGGCGTCAGTCGCAGACATTCATCGCACTCCTCAGACCGTCGCTGAGCAGGTTCAGGCACAGCGAGGTGACGAAGATCATCACGCCGGGCAGCGCCGACAGCCACGGGTTGACGTAGATCGCCGAGCGCAGCGTGTTCAGCATCAGCCCCCATTCGGGTTCCGGCGGGCGCACGCCGATGCCGAGGAACGACAGCCCCGCGGCGAGGATCATGCAGACGCTGGTCAGCGAGGTGGCGTAGACGAAGATCGGCGAGAGCACGTTGCCGATGACGTGCACGCGGATCACCGTCCAGGCGCTGGCCCCGCTGGCGCGGGCCGCGTCGATATAGTCGAGCGCGCGCACGCCCGAGGTCACCGCCTCGGCCACGCGGGTGATGGGCGGGATGAACACGACGGTCAGCGAGACGAGGGAATTCACGATCCCCGCCCCCAGCGCGCCGGAAATCGCGATGGCCAGCAGCACGGAAGGAAAGGCGAAGAACACGTCGACGGTACGCATGATGATGGTGTTCATCAGCCCACCGACATAGCCGGCGACGATCCCCAGCGCCGAGCCGATGAAGAAAGCCAGAACCACCGGCATCAGCCCGATGAACAGCGTCAGACGCCCGCCGTAGATGAGCCGGGCGAGCATGTCGCGGCCCTGTTCGTCGGTGCCGAGGATGTGCCCCTCGGTCCCCAGGGGTTTCAGCCGCGCGATCATCGAGCCCTTGTAGGGATCGGCGAGGCCGAGGAAGGGCGCGAAGATCGCGGCCAGGATGAGCGTCAGCAGCACCGCAGCGCAGAGCATGGTGATCGGGTCGCGCACCAGCCGCGCGCCGACGCCCGCCCAATAGCCCTGCGGTTTGGCCGCCGGGGCGGGACCGGCGGGCGCATCCGCCGCGAAATCCGTCTGGGCCATGGCTCAGGTCCTCTGGATGCGAGGGTCGATGGCGGCCTGCGCCACGTCGACGATGAGATTCATGGTCACGAAGAACAGCGCCAGCACCAGGATCGTGCCCTGCAAAAGCGGCAGGTCGCGCTGGAAGATCGCGTTCGACAGAAGGAAGCCCGAGCCGGGCCAGTTGAACACCGTCTCGATCAGGATCGACCCGCCCAGCAGATAGCCCAGTTGCAACCCCATCACCGAGAGCGCGGTGGCGGCGGCGTTGCGGGCGACGTGGCGCAGCACGTCGAAGCGGCTCATCCCCTTGGCGTAAAGCGCCTGGACGAAATCCATGGTCAGGATGTCGCCCGCGAGCGCCCGCACGGTGCGCGCGACGATACCGATGGGCACCACGGCCAGCGTGACGGCGGGCAGGATCAGGTGGCGCATATGCGCCCAATCCCAGGCCCAGCTTTGCGACCCCCCCGGCCCCGCGCCCATGGACGGCAGCCAGCCGAGGTTCACCGAGAAGATGATGACCAGAACGATGCCCAGCCAGTAGTTCGGCACAGACACCCCCGTGATCGAGAGCGCCGTGACCGCGCGGTCGGCCCAGGTATCGCGAAAATATCCCGCGAGAAAGCCCAGCGCGGTGCCGATGGGAAAGGCGATGATCGCGGCGCTGACGGCCAGCAGGAGCGAGTTCTTCACAGCGCCGAACACCTCGGCCGCGACAGGGCGCCCGGTGGCGATGGACTTGCCCATGTCGCCCTGCAGCAGGTTGCCGATCCAGATCGCGTATTGCACGGGCAGCGGCTTGTCGAGGCCATAGGCCGCGCGCATGGCGGCCTGTTCCTCGGCGGTGGCGTCCACCGGCATGATAGCGGTCAGCGGATCGCCGGGCGCGATCTGCACCAGAAGGAAACAGATCACCGATACGCCGAAGGCCACCGGCAGGACGAGGATGAGACGACGGACGAGATAGGTCAGCACGGGCGTCGGGCTTTCAGCGGGAAATCAGGGCCCCCGCCCGCCCCTTGGGACCGGGCGGGGGTGGGTGGCGTCAGTCGTCCATCGTGATGGAGGAGAAGTTCTGGTACCAGTTCTGCGCCTGGACGAAGCCCTTGACCTTGGGCGACATCGCGCGCGGCGCCACGTCATGGGTGACGAACAGGAACAGTGCGTCGTTGACGTATTTCTCGTGCGTCTTCTGCAGCACGACGTTCTGTTCCTCGGGGTCGAAGGTCGTCTTGATCTGGTCGAACAGCGCCTGCATCTCGTCGTCGCAGTAATGGCCCCAGTTGGTGCCGTTCGGCGCGATCAGGTTGCAGTCGAGATGCCGGATCAAGCCGGTGAACGGGTCCTGGATGAAGTAGGTGAAGTTGATCGACTGCGCGCCCTCGACGGCCGGATCGGCCGCGCCCGCGCGCCACAGGTTGATCATCTGGTTCCACTCGACGACCATGAAGTCCACGTCGATCCAGATTTCGGCCAGGCTTTGCTGGATGAACTCGTTCATCGGCAGCGGCAGCATCTGGCCCGAGCCCGAGGGCGAGATCAGCGCCTTCACGGCCAGGCGGTTGTCGGGGCCGTAACCGGCCTCCTCCATAAGCGCCCTGGCGGCGTCGAGATCGTAGGAGGGGTCGAACTCGGGGTTGCCAAACCATTGCGAGGAGGGCGGCAGGAAGCCCTTGGCCGGGACCATCAGCCCGCCCAGCAGCGGCATCATCGACTCGCGGTCGATCGCCATGTTCGCCGCCTTGCGCACCCGAATGTCGTTCCAGGGCGAGCCCTCCAGTCTCGACAAGTGCCAGGTCCAGTTGTGCGGATAGGCGTTCGACGAGATGACGAAGCTGTTGGCCTCCATCGCGGGGATGGTGTCTGGGGCGGGGGCCTCGATCCAGTCGACCTGGCCCGACATCAGCGCAGCCGAGCGCGCGTTCGGTTCGGGCAGCGGGATCAGCACAAGCTCATCCAGTTGCGGGATGCGGGTTTCGTCCCAGTACGCGGTGTTCGGCACCAGCACCGCGCGTTCGCGGGGGACGAATTCGGTCAGCTTCCACGGGCCGGTGCCCGAGGGTTGCAGCGCGACCTTTTCCCAATCCTTGTCCAACGCTTCCCAGTTGGCCTTCGACGAGATCAGTATCCAGGCCAATTGATAGGGCAGCGTGGCGTCAGGGGCCTTGGTGGTGATTGTCAGCGTCAGGTCGTCCAGCGCCTCGTAGCTGGCGACGGCGGGAATGCGCGACTTGCCCTGTGCGGCCTGGCGCGAATCGTATTGCTCGGACGAGTCGTCCAGAAGCTTGTCGAGGTTCCAGACCACCACTTCGGCGGTGAGCGGCGAGCCGTCGTGGAACATCACGCCCTCGCGCAGCTTGAAGGTCCAGGTCAGTTCGTCCTCGCCCACCGACCATTCCGTGGCCAGCCCCGGGATCAGCACGGAGGGCTTGTCGGCGCTGGTCAGGTCCCATTCGATCAGCGAATCGTAGACCGTGTAGCCCATGAAGCGCATGCCCTCGCCGCCCTGGTCGGTCTGGCCGGTGGTCAGGGGGATGTCGGCGGCAGTCATGCCGACGCGCAGGGTCCCTTGGGCCTGTGCCCAGCTTCCGCAGAAAACCGCAACGGCCGTCGCAAGGGCCGTCAGACCCTTTCCGAGATGTGACATGTGTACCTCTCCGTGATGTGTCGCGCGCGCCGGCGCGACCTGTTCTTCGGGGCGATCCCGATTGGCGTATCCGTGCTCCGAAGCTTGGCCAGCCGATTTCGAGCGGCGAAAGCCCGGAGGCGGATCATTCGCGATCCAGGGATCAAGGTTTCGGCGCAGCCGCCCAAAAATACCGCGGCATCATGCCGCGCCGCCGAAAAATGTGGCGACCGAGAGGCAAGGGGGCAGCGGTTCAGGTGGGTGCGCGCTTCAGACTGTCGCGCATTTGACGCGCTGCTGCACGGATCGGTGCAACGAGGGGGACGGAAGCACAGGAGGACAACCGGTCAGCCGCCTGCCCCAACGGCCCGCCGCCGATGATGACAGCGCGTGCGCCGTCTGCGGCTGCGCACTCCGACGCTAAAAGCAGCGCCGAGTCCAGCCGGCCAGAGTCTTTCATCAGGTCGATCGGATCGCCCGGGGTCAGATAGCACCCCAGGTAGGTGGACTTGTCGGCATGGCTTTGCATCAGGGCGTCGATTCGACCCTGCAACCCGGGCGTGGTCGTCACCACGGCAAAGCACCCCGTCTGTCGGGCCTCGCAAGCGGCCGCCTGGCCGATACCGACCACCGGGCACAAAAGGCGGTGCGCAAGGGCGTCCCGTCCCGGATCGCCGAAAGCCGATACAATTACGCCCCGGAGGTCAGGCAGTTGGGCACCGCTGACGACAATGGCCGCCGCGTCAAGCGCCGACTCGGTCACGATCATTTCCGGACCTTGGGGCGCGGTCCAACCCTGTATCCCGGGAAGGATATCCGATGCGATACGGACCATGGCCGCCGTCGTTGCTACGCTGGTATTCGGGTTCATCAGCAGGACATGTTTCATGTAGCTGCCCTCCAAGGCGGTGCCCTCCGCGCTGATGATCGTCGGCAAGACGGAACGCCTTGTCCATCACTTGGGAAAAAGACAGTAAGAAGCTCTCGCCCCGCGCCCCATCGAAACGGCGGCGCGCGACGAAACCACCAGGTCGCACTCGGAAACCAACCAAGGCGGCAAGCATGCACATTGGGACCCGAGAGGCGAACAACGCGTCTATCGGCACCGAAAGGGGAAGGTGTCGCGATCCACCCATTTCCGCTGTAGGGATCATTCCCCGCCGCAAGAAAGGCCCCCTCCAACGCAGAGGGGGCCAGGGTCGTCGATCAGGCTCTGTGCTTACCGCTCGATGCTCTATGGCTTTGCCTGGGCCTTCTCGACGTCAAAGGCGAGCGCACCCGCCTTGGAACCGGTTTCGTGCATCCGAGCGGGGCACGCGGGATTGCTCATTTGCCAAAGGTGCCGGGGCGCCGCCGTTGTCTCTCCCCCTCCCCCGGGCCAAAACGGCCCGAGGAGGCGTGGGTTTGCGGCGGCGAGACACCCCGGCGTCCCGGCTCAGCTGCACCCGCTCGTCGCCCCGCAGGTGTTGCACTTCATGCAGGTGCCGTTGCGGACTAGCGTGTAGTTGCCGCATTCACCGCAGGGGTCGCCCTCGTAGCCCTGCATCTTGGCCTTGGTGCGGGCGTCCAGCGACACGGTGCCGGTGGACATCGCCGTCGCGGCCTCGGATACCCGCGCGTGAACCGCGCTCATTGCTTCGATGGCGGTATCGACAGCGCGATCTTGCACTGTAATCGCTTCGGCGGCGGCATCCAGCGCAGTTGCGCCGATCCCGCCTTGAAGCACAACAAGTTCCTGCGGCAAGCGCTTGCGCAGGTAGCCGGTCGAGCTGATCTGCTTGAGTACCTCAAGCGACTTCGAAGCAGCGCTTTCCGAGACGGGCGAAACGTTACTGATCTTGCCTTCCTGGTCGCCGCCGCCCAGCTCGTCGAAGGCCGCGCCGGTGGGTTTGACATGGGCAAGGTCGGTCCGGTCGAGATAGCTGACCGCCAGTTCCCGGAAGATGTAGTCGAGGATCGAGGTGGCGTTCTTGATGCTGTCATTGCCCTGCACCATCCCCGCCGGTTCGAACCGGGTGAAAGTGAAGGCCTCGACGAATTCCTCCAGCGGCACGCCGTATTGCAGGCCGACCGAGACCGCGATGGCGAAGTTGTTCATCATCGCCCGGAAGCCCGCACCCTCCTTGTGCATGTCGATGAAGATTTCGCCGAGCGAGCCGTCCTCGTACTCGCCGGTGCGCAGATACACCTTGTGGCCGCCGACGATGGCCTTCTGGGTATAGCCCTTGCGCCGTTCGGGCAGCTTTTCGCGGTGGCTGCGGACGACCTCCTTGACGACCACCTTCTCGACGATCTTCTCGGCCAGAACCTTCGCCTTCTCGGCGGGCGTGCCCGTGGCCAGAACCTCCTCGGCCTCCTCGTCGTCCTCGACGAGGCTGGCGGCCAGCGGCTGCGAGAGCTTGGAGCCGTCGCGATAGAGTGCGTTGGCCTTCACCCCCAACGACCAGGACAGTTCGTAGGCGTCCAGGCAATCCTCGATGGTCGCGTCGTTGGGCATGTTGATCGTCTTGGAGATCGCGCCCGAGATGAAGCTTTGCGCCGCCGCCATCATGTGAATGTGGCTTTCGACCGACAGGAAGCGGGTACCCTTCTTGCCACAGGGGTTGGCGCAGTCGAAGACATGGTAATGTGCCGGGTCAAGATGCGGCGCGCCTTCCAGGGTCATGGTCCCGCAGACATGGTCGTTCGCGGCCTCAATCTCGCCCCGGCTGAAGCCAAGGTGCCGCAGCATGTCGAAGCTGGGATCGTTAAGCTTGGCCTCGGGGATGCCGAGGACGTCCTTGCAGAACGCCTCGCCAAGGGTCCACTGGTTGAACACGAAGCGAATGTCGAAGGCCGACGGCAGCGCCGCCTCGATCTTGTCGAGTTCCGCCTGCCCAAATCCGTGGCCGACCAGAGCGGTATGGTTGATACCGGGGCAGTTGCCCAAGGAGCCATGGCCAACGGCGTAGGCGATGATTTCCGCGATCTGGGCCGGGCCGTAGCCCAGCGTTTCCAGTGCGGCCGGAACAGAACGGTTGATAATCTTGAAGTAGCCCCCGCCGGCCAGCTTCTTGAACTTCACGAGCGCAAAATCGGGTTCGATCCCCGTGGTGTCGCAATCCATGACCAGCCCGATCGTACCGGTCGGCGCGATCACCGAGACCTGTGCGTTGCGGTAGCCGTGCTTCTCGCCCAGCGCCAGCGCCTCGTCCCATGCCCCAATGGCCAGGTCCACAAGCCGCGGATCGGGGCAATGGGCATGGTCAAGCGCGACCGGCTTGACCGCGAGGCCCTCGTAGCCATCGTGCAGCCCGTGCGCCGCGCGACGGTGGTTGCGAATGACGCGCAGCATATTGTCGGCGTTGCGGTCATGGCCCGGGAAAGCGCCGAGTTCACCGGCGATCTCGGCCGAGGTTGCATAGGCGATGCCGGTCAGGATCGCGGTCAGAGCGCCGCACAGCGCCCGGCCCTCGGCAGAGTCGTAGCCGAGCCCCATGTTCATCAGCAGACCGCCAATATTGGCGTAGCCCAATCCCAGCGTGCGGAAGTCGTAGCTGAGCTGTGCGATCTCCCGCGACGGAAATTGCGCCATGAGCACGCTGATTTCCAGGGTCAGCGTCCAGAGACGCGTGGCGTGCACGTAATCCTCGGCCCGGAACGCGCCGTCCCGGTAGAAGGTCAGCAGGTTCATCGAGGCCAGGTTGCAGGCCGTGTCATCGAGGAACATGTACTCCGAACACGGGTTCGAGGCGCGGATCGGCCCGTCGGCCGGGCAGGTATGCCAGGAATTGATCGTGTCGTGGAACTGGATGCCGGGGTCGGCGCAGGACCACGCCGCGTGGCCGACCTGGTCCCACAGTTCGCGGGCCTTGACGGTCTTGGCGACCTTGCCATCGGTGCGCCGGATCAGCTCCCAGTCGGCGTCTTCCTTGACCGCGCGCAGGAAGGCGTCGGTCACGCGCACCGAGTTGTTCGAGTTCTGCCCCGACACGGTACCATAGGCTTCGCTGTCCCAATCGGTGTCGTAGGTCGGGAACTCGATCGAGCCATAGCCCTGGCGCGCGTAATCGAGCACCCGCTTGACATAGGCTTCCGGGATCAGGGCCTTTTTCGCCGCGCGGATCGCCTCTTTCAGCCCCTCGTTGACCTTGGGGTCATAAGCGTCAGTATCCTTTCCGTCCCAGGCGCGGATCGCGGCGAAGATCGCGTTGAGGTGCTTTTCGTGGGTCTTGGAGCCGGCGACGAGGCTCGCCACCTTCTGTTCCTCGATCACCTTCCAGTTGATGAATTCCTCAATGTCGGGGTGATCCATGTCGCAGATCACCATCTTGGCCGCGCGCCGGGTCGTGCCGCCCGACTTGATCGCGCCCGCCGCCCGATCGCCGATGCGAAGAAAGCCCATCAAGCCCGACGACTTGCCCCCGCCCGAGAGCTTTTCGCCCTCAGCGCGCAGCCCCGAGAAATTGGTACCCGTGCCCGAGCCGTACTTGAACAGCCGCGCCTCGCGCACCCACAGGTCCATGATGCCCCCTTCGTTAACCAGGTCGTCGGCGACGGACTGGATGAAGCAGGCGTGCGGCTGCGGATGCTCGTAGGAGGATTTCGACTTCGTCAGCTTGCCGGTCTTGTAGTCGACGTAGAAATGCCCCTGCCCAGGGCCATCGATGCCATAGGCCCAGTGCAGACCGGTGTTGAACCATTGCGGGCTGTTCGGCGCGGCCATCTGGGTGGCCAACATGTAGCGCATTTCGTCGTAATAGGCGCGCGCATCGGCTTCGGCAGTGAAGTAGCCGCCCTTCCAACCCCAATAGGCCCAGGCACCCGCAAGCCGGTCAAAAACCTGTGTGGCTTTCGTCTCGCCGCCATACCGCTGTTGTTCGGGCAACTCTGCCAGGGCCACCTCGTCAGCGATTGAGCGCCAGAGGAATTCCGGGACACCCTTTTCCCGCACCTTTTTCAAACGCGCCGGAACGCCGGCCTTGCGAAAGTATTTCTGCGCGATGACGTCGCTTGCGACCTGGCTCCAACTTGCGGGAACCTCCACCGCATCCAGCCGGAAAACGACCGTACCGTCGGGATTGCGAATCTCCGACGTGGTGGTGGTGAACTCGATCGCGCCGTACGCGCCGGTTTCTTCGGTGGTGAATCTGCGTTCGATCTTCATGTTTCTGCCCCATCCAGTCCTGTCGGGATCCTGTCCGCCCCGCCGGCGGCCGATCCCGAAACCCGTGCCGCCGGACACAACACCCCGGACCCCGGCCACCCGAGGCGACCGGCCTGCGCGTGCGTCCCGCACCTGCGCTGCCTTTTCCGGTTTGTCCTGCCTCGCGCTGCCACTAGATATAGTGTTGTCGCGCCCGGCCAGCACAAGCTGACGTATGTGACCACAATCGGTCAACGTAATTTTTAGATTTATTCGCAAGTTTTTGCGCTTGACCGTGCGGCCAGGTCACGGGCGGGTGATTCATCGGCAGACGCACGCACCGGTTGCCGGGCGGGCATATCGGCGAAAAATCGCCGCAGGCAAGGCGCTTACAGCTCAAGGTGCAAGCCACGACCGGAAACCGGGACCTTTTCGGCACCGAGCGCGGTAACCAAAATTAACGCGTCTTCCGGGGGTTAACGACCATCTCGGGAGAGAATCGGTGGCAGTCGAAAACAACGCTGGGTGGCCATCTGGTCGGGGCGGCGGGATTCGAACCCACGACCTTCGGTACCCAAAACCGACGCGCTACCAGGCTGCGCTACGCCCCGTGGCCGCCTCAATAGCGCCGCGCGACGCCCAAGGGAAGGGATTACGGACAGGGCCAGGCCGCATCTGCGCCGAATGCCGGGTGGCGCATCTCGGTGCCGGGTCCGATCCCCAACCGCTTCGCGAGTCCGCCATTGATTTCGAGCACCGCGAAAACGCCCTGCCCGCCGTCGATCGGCGTACGGTCCAAGGGCCGCGCGTTCGCATGCACCTTCAGCACCCGACCGCGCGGACCGAGAAAGATCATGTCCAGCGGGATCAGCGTGTTTTCCATCCAGAACGCAACGCGCTGAGGGCGGGGATAGACGAACAACATGCCCGAAGATGTTGGCATCGACTCGCGGTCCATGAGGCCCTGTGCCCGCTCGGCCTCGTCATCGGCAATTTCCACGGCGAAGCGCGCGCTGCCCCAGTCGCCCCGCAGATCGACCACACCCTCGGCGCACTGCGCGCCCGCCCGCCCGGCCAGCGCCAGAGCCGAGCAAAGGGTCAGTCCTGCGAAGTGCCTGATACCGCGCTTTCCCATGGGCCCACCATCACCGCAAGGCGCCCGCGCTGGCCTTCCGTTACCCGGATCGCAATCGCCTCTCCCGGCTGCAGATCGGCCAAGCCGGACCGGCGCAGCACCTCGATATGAATGAATACGTCCTCGTGCCGACCGAAGACGTTCGCAAAGCCGAAGCCCTTGGACTTGTCGAACCACTTTACCCGTGCGGGCTCCAGCGGCAACTGCGCCAGTTGCTGCGCGTCCAACCGCATCGCATCCTCGAAGGCCGGCGTGTCACTACTCTGCAAGGGCGGATCGATACGCAGGACCTCGGTGGCCTGCAGCCCGCGCGCGGTCTGCTGAACCAACAGTTCGACAGCAGCACCGTCCGTGACCGAACTTTGCCCGAAATTCCTGAGCACATTGGCATGAAGGAGGATGTCCGGTCCGCCTGCTTCGGCCACGACAAAGCCGAACCCCTTACCGGGGTCGAACCACTTCACGTGCCCCTCCACGCGGTGGGGCGGCGTTTCACTTTCCCTGGTCATGTTCCCCGAACCGGAATGAACCGATTACCTCCCCATAGTCCCTTTTCACAGACCCGACCCGCGATGCAAGAGGTTTCCCCGTCGCTCGACTCCGCGGCGCCATTCGCGAAGCGTGAATGTCAGGGAAACAGTCGCGTTATTTGCCACTCGTCGTCAACCGTATCGCGCCGCCATCGGAAGCGATCGTGCAGGCGAAATGGACCGTCAGCCCAGAACTCGATTTCAAGCGGCCTGATCCGAACGCCACCCCAATGCGGCGGCCGTTGCGTCGCAAGGCCCTTCTGCGCCGTCAAGCGCGCCACCTCCGCCATCAACTCTCCGCGCGACCCAAGGGGGCGCGACTGCCGCGACGCCCAGGCTCCGAGCCGGCTTTTGAGTGCCCGCGATGCGAAATAGGCGTCGGCCTTTTCTCCCTTTTCCCATTCCGTCATGCCCCGCACCCGCACCTGACGCCGCAGAGATTTCCAATGTAGCACAAAGGCGGCCTTGCCGGTTGCAGAAATCTCGGCGCCTTTCGCGCTCTCGTAATTGGTGTAGAAAACAAAGGCGTCGGACTCGATCTCCTTGAGCAGCACCATACGCACGTTCGGCAGACCCTCGGCATCGACGGTTGCGAGCGCAATCGCATTGGGATCGTTCGGCTCGCTGCGCTCGGCCTCAGAAAGCCAGCTTCGGGCGATCAGGAAAGGGTCCTCCCCTGCGAAAAAGCCTTCTCGGTCTATCATGTGATGCGCTCTCCTGCCCGCGGTCTCGGCGGTCTTGATGGGTCGGTGCATTTCGCCTACACCGACGGGAATTTCCTGAACAGGTGGTCGAGGGGCACCGGATGTCAACGAAACTTTTGGAAGGCAAGCGGGGCCTCATCATGGGGCTTGCCAATGACAAGTCCATCGCCTGGGGCATTGCGCAGCAATGCGCGGCGCACGGCGCGGAACTAGCGTTTTCCTACCAGGGCGAAGCACTGAGAAAGCGGGTGGGGCCACTGGCCGAAAGCCTTGGTAGCGATATCGTGCTGGAATGCGACGTCGCTGAGGAAGCCTCTTTGGACAACCTGTTCGGCGCACTGGCGAAACGTTGGGACCGGCTGGACTTCGTTGTCCATGCCATCGGCTTCTCCGACAAGGAGCAGCTGCGCGGTCGCTATGTGGACACCACGCGCGACAACTTCCTGATGACGATGGACATCTCGGTCTACTCCTTCACCGCTGTCGTGCAGCGCGCAGCCGCGATGATGACCGAGGGCGGCTCGGCGCTGACGCTGACATATTACGGCGCCGAAAAGGTCATGCCGCATTACAACGTGATGGGCATCGCAAAGGCGGCGCTGGAAACCTCGGTGCAGTACATGGCCGAGGATCTTGGTAAAGACGGTATCAGGGTGAATGCGATCTCGGCCGGACCGATCAAGACACTCGCCGCCTCGGGCATCGGCGATTTCCGCTACATCATGAAGTGGAACGAGTTGAACTCGCCGCTGCGCCGCAATGTCACTCAGGAAGAGGTGGGCAAATCGGCCCTTTACCTGCTGTCCGATCTGGGCAGCGGTGTGACCGGCGAAGTCCACCACGTCGATGCAGGCTATCATGCCATCGGCATGAAGGCGGTTGATGCTCCCGATATCGACGCGGTGACCGGGCGGAAATGACAGGATGGAGCCCGCCCATCTCATCGCCTTCAACCTGACGCTGCTGGCGGCGATGGCGTCCGCGGGTCTGGGACTGCGTTGTCCCCCGAGCCGCGCGGCTGCGGGGGGCTTTGCGACTGGGCTGGCGTCAGGCGCGAGTCTGGGCCCGATGGCGACGGCCACTACGGTGGCGGCGCCTTTCGGGCTCTGGCGCCTGCTGGTTCGCTGAGGTCCGCGATGACGCTTTCCGCCTTTGTTTCGGTGTGTCTGATTCACCTTCTGGCCGCTATGAGCCCCGGCCCCTCTTTCGTGGTCAGCCTGCGCACCGCGGCTTCGGAAGGGTTCACCACCGCGGCAGCACTGGCGCTGGGCTTTGGCCTTGGCGCGGCGCTTTGGGCGACGGCGGCGATGGCCGGGCTGGCCCTTCTATTTGAAATGATGCCTGCGCTTTTCGTCGCCATGAAGCTTGCTGGCGCGGCCTTCCTTGTGTTCATCGCCGTGATGATGTGGCGCCACGCACATACGCCCCTACCCGAGTTGGGCAGCCTGCACCCGCGCAGTTCCGCTGCGGCGGTCCGCTTCGGGGTCCTGACCTTTGCCACGAACCCCAAAACAGCCGTGTTCTTCGGCGCAGTCTTCGTGGGCCTTGTGCCGGTCGAGACACCGCTCGCCGTCCGCGCAGCGCTGATTGCGGTGATCTTTCTCAACGAAACCCTCTGGTATATCGCCGTGGCGCGTGTCTTTTCCTTCAGCAGGCCCCGCGCATTGTACGGGCGGCTGAAATCTACGGTTGACCGCGTGTTCGGCACACTCATCGCCGGGTTCGGCGCAAAGATCGCCCTCAGTTAGGGAGTATTCACCATGACCGACCGCCTGCCCCATGAAAAAGGTTTTCACGTCAGCTGGGACCAGTTGCACCGAGACGCGCGCGCGCTCGCCTGGCGGCTGGACGGACACGGACCCGATGAAGGCAACTGGCGCGCAGTGGTAGCGATCACTCGTGGCGGCATGGCGCCCGCGATGATCGTCGCGCGCGAACTGGATATCCGCATGGTCGATACGATCTCCGTGAAGTCCTACAACCACCAGACCCAAACCGCGCCGCACGTTATCAAGACACCCGACATGGAGGTCGTCGGCGATGGCACTGGCGTGCTGATCGTCGACGATCTGGTCGATACCGGCCGTACGCTCGAGGTGGTAAGGAAGCTCATGCCCAAGGCGCATGTCGCCACCGTCTATGCGAAACCCAAGGGCAAGCCGATGGTCGATACCTTCATCACCGAGGTCAGCCAGGACACCTGGATTTTCTTTCCCTGGGACATGGCGCTGCAATATGTCGAACCCTATCGGGGGACCTGATCCGTTGATTGGCCCCCTTAACCCGCGCATCACCGCAACCTTTCCGCCGCCGGTAATGGAGGCAAGGCGCTGGCTGCAAGGGGTCGAGTTCCCCGAGGATCGGCCGCTGATCAATGTCAGCCAGGCCGCGCCAATGGAGCCGCCGCCCGAGGCCCTGCGCGCCGCCATCGCGGAGGCCGCTCTGACCGAGACCGCCGCGCATCTTTACGGCCCGGTGCTGGGCATGCCCCAGCTGCGCGAGGAACTTGCCGCGCAATGGTCGACCGCGTACGGCGGCGAGATCGCATCGCGCCAGGTGGCGATTACTCAGGGCTGCAACCAGGCGTTCTGCGCGGTGATGGCGACGATCGCAGGGGACGGAGATGAAGTCATCACGCCGACGCCCTGGTACTTCAATCACAAGATGTGGCTGGACATGCAGGGCATTCGGACTGTCCCGCTTGCCACGGGCGAGAGCCTGATCCCCGAGGTACAGCGCACCGGCCAGCTGATCACCGAACGCACCCGCGCCGTCGTCCTTGTCTCGCCGAACAACCCCGCCGGCGTGGAATACCCCGCCGAGACCATCGCCGCGTTCATGGCACTGTGCCGCGAGCATGGCATCGCGCTGATCGTGGACGAAACTTATCGTGACTTCCATTCGGCGTCCGGTGCGCCGCACGGCCTTTTTGCCGATCCGGACTGGGCCGACACCCTGATCCACCTCTACTCTTTTTCCAAGGCATACCGGCTGACCGGGCACCGGGTGGGCGCGCTGGTCGCGCATGAGGATCGTCTGGCCGAGGTCGAGAAGTTTCTCGACACTGTCGCCATCTGTCCCAATCAACTTGGCCAGCGGGCGGCGCTTTGGGGCATGCGGAACCTGCGTGAATGGCTCGCCGACGAACGCGCGGAAATCCTGGACCGCCGCGCGGCGATCGAGGCCGGCTTTCCCGCGCTGGAGGGATGGAAGCTGATGGGTGCTGGCGCATATTTCGCCTATGCCGCACATCCCTGGCCCATCCCGTCCGACGAGTTGGCCCGCCGTCTGGTCGCCGAGGCCGGCGTGCTGCTGCTGCCGGGCAGCATGTTCCAGCCAGGGGCCGACACCGGTGCACGCCAACAGGTGCGGATCGCGTTTGCCAATATCGACCGGCAGGGTATCGCTCGGCTGTTCGAGCGGCTTGCCGGGTTCCGGCCCTGACGCTTGCGGGCAAGGCCGCAAGCCCCTAAACACCATCGGAAACCGCTAATCCCGGGGAGGCGCAGCCCATGTCCAAATCCGTCGGCAAGCAGGCGTCGAAAGCCGCCGTCTGGGTTCTGATGGCGCTCTTGATTCTCGGCCTGGGGGGCTTTGGAATCTCGAATTTCGGCGGCTCGGTTGAAGCCATCGGCAAGGTCGGCGACGAGGACATTTCCGTCGACTCCTACGCCCGGGCCCTTCGCCAGGAACTGAACGCTCAGCAGGCCGCCACAGGCGAGATGATGACCTTTGCGGAGGCACAGGCGGGCGGTCTGGTGGAACAGGTGCGCGCCCGGGTGATCGCGGATGCCGCGCTCGACAACGAGATGCACCGGTTGGGCGTTTCGGTCGGTGATGCACGCGTCGCCCAGGAAGTGCTCGACGTGCCCGCGTTTCGTGGCCCCGATGGCCAGTTCGACCGAGAGACCTATCGCTTCGTGCTGGAACAGAACGGGCTGACCGAGGCCGAGTTCGAATCCCAGATTCGACGCGACGCGGCGCGCTCGCTGCTGCAGGCGGGCGTGGTGGCGGGGCTGGGCGAGCCCGTGACTTATTCCGAAACGCTCTACACCTTTATCGCCGAGCGGCGCAGCGTCAGCCTGATCCGGCTGACGGCCAAGGATCTTGAGGCGCCGATTCCCGAGCCCACCGAGGCCCAGATCGCCGAGCAGTACGAGGCTACCCCCGAGGCCTATACCGCCTCGCGCACCCGCAAGATCACCTATGTGTGGCTCACGCCGGACATGATGCTGGACCAGATCGAACCCGACGAGGACATGTTGCGCGAGCTTTACGAAGCACGCATAGACGACTTCATCCAACCCGAAAGGCGGTTGGTCGAGCGCCTTGTCTATCCGTCCGAGGAGGACGC
>JBNGDM010000024.1:0-19789 GCA_049975105.1 Rhodovulum sp.
CACGCCAACCGAAGGCGGCGCGATAGGCGCCTTCGTGGTGTTCCTCATGGCGTTGTGGCGCGGCATGCGCTGGCCACAACTGAAGGACGCGCTGCTGGAAACCGCACGGCTGTCGGTGATGATCTTCACGATCATCTGGGGCGTGCTGATATACGTGCGCTTCTTAGGTTTCGCCGACCTGCCCGGCGCGTTCTCGGCCTGGATCGTTTCGCTGGATCAATCGCCGATGCTGACGCTGGTGCTGATCCTGCTGGCCTATGCGATCCTCGGCATGTTCATGGATGCGATCGGGATGCTGCTGCTGACGCTGCCGGTGGTTTACCCGGCGGTGATGGCGCTGAACGGGGGCGAATTCGTTTCGGCCGAGGACTCGGCCTTCGGCATGTCGGGGCCGATGTGCGCGATCTGGTTCGGCATCCTCGTCGTCAAGATGGCCGAGTTCTGCCTGATCACACCGCCTATCGGGCTGAACTGTTTCGTGGTAGCCGGCGTGCGCGACGACCTGTCGGTGAAGGACGTGTTTAAGGGCGTCACACCGTTCTTCATTGCTGATGCGATCACCATCGCGGTGCTCGTGATGGTCCCCGGCATCGTGCTCTGGCTGCCAAGCTTTGCCTGACCACGTCCGCTCAGGTTTTCAGCCTGGTCGTTTCAGCCTTCGAGTAATTGCTGAAATGCCCCTCCCTAGCGGCCTGCCGACGGGCGCTGACGAGATCGCCGGCCAGCCGGCCTTGCGGCGCTACACGAGAAGGAAGCCTGCTCATTTCAGCGCTACCGCATTCGGGACAAACGGGCGGAGCATCGTAACCGCGCCATTGTGACCGCCTGACTGACACTTGGGCGATGATCTAAGACACGTCGCTAAAGACGTCGTTAACGACGTGTCTTATGCGGGGTCTGCGATGCGTGGAGAAATTCTTGGTTTGGAGCGGCGGCGTTTCTGGCGCGACGAAGACAAGCTCGAGATTGTCATGTCGGTTGGGATAGACGGGGCGACGGTGACTCAGGTGGCACAGCGTCACGAGATCACTCGGCAACAGATTTACAAATGGCGGCATGAGCTGAAGAAGAAAGGTCTGTGGTCACCTGATGCCGGAGCGCTCTTTTTTCCTTTGGACATGCCAGTGGCGTCGGCACCGGTCGCTGAGACACCGCCGACGGTCACTGTTGAATTGCGCCTGCGGGACGGGCGCAGTTTGCACTTTGACAGCACAGTAGACTCGGTTGCCCTGACGGTACTCATCCGCGCCGTGGAGGTCGCATGATCGGCCCTGGCACCGGAGTTCGCGTGTATCTGGCCTGTGGTGTCACGGATATGCGCAAGGGGATCGCGGGGCTGGCGGCACTTGCCCAGGATGTTCTGCATCAAAAACCGGCCAGCGGTGCGGTATTTGCGTTCCGGGGACGGCGCGGGGACCGGATCAAGTTGCTGTATTGGGATGGTCAGGGATTTTGCCTTTACTACAAGGTTCTTGAACGAGGGCGCTTCCCTTGGCCGAGTGCGGCGGATGGGTCGGTACGGCTGACCTCGGCACAGCTTGCGATGCTTTGGGAGGGGATCGACTGGCGGCGTCCTGATTGGGGAGCGCCACCGGTGCGCGTGGGGTAAATTTGTGTCCAAATATGCGTTATTTATATGGTGCTTCAGGCTGATTTTTGGTAGTCAGGCGCATGTCGAAACCTGCTGAAAACCTCTCCGATGATCCCGCCGAATTGAGAGCGATGATCGAGGCGTTGCAGGCAGAAAATGCCCGGATCGAGGCAGAGAACGCCAAAATGTCGGTGACATTGCGTGTCCATGATCAGCTGGTTCAGGCCTTGCGCCTGCGGATCGCCAAGCTCCAGAAACTGGCCTTCGGCAAATCCTCGGAAAAGATTGAGCGTGAGATCGAACAGCTGGAACTGGCGCTGGAAGACCTATTGGTCGCGGTGGCTGAAGACGATGAAGCCCCTATCGACGGGGGTCCGAGCGCACCGTCGCCGGAGACTTCTGATGCACCCACGTTGCGGCGTCGGCCACGTGTCTCGGATGCGACGCCGCGCGAGCGCCGCGAGCTTGATCCTGGTGCCTGCTGCCCTGACTGTGGTGGTGACCTGCGCGTGGTAGGTGAGGATGTCAGCGAATTGCTGGACATGATTGCTGCCCAGATGAAGGTGATCCAAGTCGCTCGCATCAAGAAATCTTGCCGCCGCTGTGAGCGGATGGTGCAGGAACCGGCCCCCAGCCGCCCGATCCCGGGCAGCATGGCAGGCCCGAACCTGCTGGCGCATGTGCTGGTCTCAAAGTTCGACGATCACCTGCCTTTGTATCGCCAGCACGAGATCTTCGAACGCATGGGGGCAGACATCCCAGAAAGCACGCTGGTGGGCTGGTGTGGCCGCGCCATGAAGACCCTGTCGCCACTGATCGAACGGATCGAGGCGGACATCATGGCCAGCGACCTGTTGCACGCAGATGACACGCCGATCCGGGTGCTGGACCGGTCATTGCGCGACAAGGGACTTGGCAAAGGGGTCAAACAAGGGCGGATCTGGGCCTATGTGCGCGATCAACGCCCTTGGGCGGGGGCATCGCCGCCAGGTGCTGTTTATCGGTTCGCGCCAGACTGGAAGAAAGAGCATGTCCTGAGCCACCTGGCCAACGCCCGCGGCATCCTCCAAGCGGACGGCTACACAGGCTACGGCAAGCTTTATGAGCCTGATCCCGATGGCACACCCCGTTTGCGCGAAGCGGCCTGTTGGGCGCACCTGCGCCGAGACTTCCACGACTTCTGGACCTCGACCAAGTCCGAGATCGCTCGCGAGGCGCTCGACCGGATCGGCAAGTTCTACGATGTCGAGCGCGACATCAACGGTCAACCCGATGACGTGCGTCATGCGGCGCGGCAAAAGTTGAGCCGCCCGCAAGTCGAGGCCTTCTTTGCCTGGTCCGAACAGCAACTCCTGCGCATTCCAGGCAAAAGCGATCTGGCCAAGGCCTTCCGCTATGGCCTCAGTCGGCAGGAGGCCTTCAGCCTGTTCCTGACCGATGGGCGTGTGGCCATCGACAATAACCCTGCGGAACGAGCTCTGCGTCCGATTGGAATCGGCAGGAAAAATTGGTTATTTGCAGGGGCCGATACTGGTGCTGAAACGCTCGCGCGTGCCATGACGGTCATCGAGACCGCTAAACTCAACGGCCTCGATCCACAGGCATATCTCGCCGACATCCTCGACCGCATCCATGATCACAAGATCAACCGCATCGATGAACTGCTCCCATGGAATTGGTCACCCCTCGCCGCTCCAAATGCCGAGGCTGCCTAATGCCAAAAGTCACACAGGTCTACGCCCTTGAGCGCGTTGCATCGATGCTGGGTGAGGATCTGGAGATGCTGGAAGCGATCGTCAGCAACGACGACAACCTAAGCTACGGAAACATCATCAGCGTCGATACAGCCACTGACGAGAACACCAAGTTAATCACCGCCCATGGCATTCAAGAACTGCGCGATATGCTCAGCGATGCAAAGCGATCCCCGGAGCAATGGCGCGACTTCCTCGATGACTTCGTCAACGATCCAGAGATCATCACGCGTGTTAAGCAAAACGGACCGCGGTAACAATCGGGCGGTTACGGAGCATCGCTGCTACGCTGCAAGAATTCGCACGTCAAGCCGCAGGCCCCGCAGCGATAGGCGTAGATGGGCATGATGGTCTCCATCATCGAGTCGCTGGAACTGTCCCCAGCGCCTAGAAGGCGGTCAATATTGAAGCCCTGGCCTTGCGCGAACCAAGAGGCAAAGCGCCTAGGCATTGGGCAAAGCGGCGGCTTGTGCCAAAGAGACCGGCATTGGCCGCGTGCTATCGCCAGAGAAGCGAGCGCCCGCCTGCGAACAGATGCACCTTTCCGGGGTCCGCCGTCATCCGTACCACCTTTCCGCGTAACCCTGTATGGATGCCCGGTAGCTTGGCGATCACAGGGGCGCGCTCCGGGGCGGCGCGCTCGAAATAAAGCTGCGTGACCTCGCCCAGGGCCTCCACGATTTCCACCCTGCCCTCATAGGCGAAGTGCGCGCCGTCAGTCGCCACCATATCCTCCGGGCGGATACCGACCTTGACCGTCAACCCCTCTTCCTCGGGCCGCGTCGCAATATTCGCTGAAATGGTCCCAAAGCCCTCGGCTAGTCTGACACGTGTGGTCATTCCCGCTCGGACGATTTCGCCGGCCAGCAGGTTCATCGCCGGGCTGCCGATAAACTGCGCCACAAACTCGGACTTGGGGCGCTCGTACAGTTCGAGCGGAGGCCCCACTTGTGCCACCCCTTTGTTCGCCAGCACCACGATGCGGCTGGCCAGCGTCATTGCCTCGACCTGATCATGCGTCACGTAGATCATCGTGCTGTCGGGCATCGCCTCTTTCAACTGCGCAATCTCGATCCGGGTCGCGACGCGCAGAGCTGCGTCAAGGTTCGAAAGCGGCTCGTCGAAAAGGTAGACTTTGGGATCGCGCACGATTGCCCGACCGATCGCCACACGCTGGCGCTGGCCACCCGAAAGCGCCTTGGGCAAACGGTCGAGGTACTCCCCCAGTTGCAGGGTCTTGGCGCCCCGTGCAACCGCAGCGTCGATCTCGGCGCGACTTTTTCCGGCGATCTTCAGTGCAAAGGCCATGTTGTCCCGCACCGACATGTGCGGGTAGAGCGCATAGGATTGGAACACCATCGCGATACCGCGCTGGGCGGGCGGCACATCGTTCATCCGCACCCCGTCGATCTCGAGGGTACCAGCGGTAATCTTCTCCAACCCCGCGATCATGCGCAGAAGCGTAGACTTGCCGCAGCCGGAAGGCCCGACGAAGACCATCAGTTCGCCCGTCTCGATCTCCAGATCGATGTCCTTCAACACTTCGACCGCACCACCATAGGTTTTGCCTACGCCGGACAGTTTAAGTTCCGCCATGTCACGCCCCGTCGCTATGGCGCAGCAACAGACAGGGTTGCCATGGCCCCAGATGCACCTGGTCATCCGCACCCGGATGCGCGGCATTTATTTCGCCGCCCACTGCGAGCCAGTCACCCGCCGGCGCCTTCAATGTCGCAGGCCGGTCGCCGAGATTGACGGCACAGAACATCTCGGCGCCCTCGCCCACCCTCACGAAGGAAAGAACATCGCCATCGGCCACGATGTCGACAATCGCACCTTTGGAGAGTACCGGGTTGGCGTGACGAAATGCCAGCGCGCGGCGGTAGTGATGCAAAAGCGCCTCCGGCGCGCGCTCCTGAAGATCGACCGCATGCGACAGGTGCTCATGTGAGACAGGGAGCCAAGTGCGGGCAGCCCTCGAAAAACCTCCATGCAGCGCATCGGCCTCCCATACCATGGGCGTCCGGCAACCGTCGCGCCCCTTGAATTCCGGCCAGAACGCGATGCCGTAAGGATCCTGTAATGCCTCGAACGGAACGTCAGCCTCGTTCAGTCCCAGCTCCTCGCCCTGGTAAAGGCAGATCGTTCCCTTCAAGCAGATCATAAGTGTCGCGAGTCCGCGCAGGGCGGCGGGGGAAAGCTCCCAGCGCGTGGCGTGGCGCATGACATCGTGGTTAGACAGCGCCCAGCAGACCCAACCCGAGGCCGCCACCCGGTCAAGCCTCGCATAAAGTTCGGCAATGCGGGCGGCCGTCAGCGGCGTCTTGGCGAGGAAGTCGAAGGCATAGCACATTTGCACCTTGTCCCCGCCAGACGTGTACTCGCCCAGCAATTCCAGGTCGCACTGAGCATCCCCGATCTCGCCCAAGGCAACGGCGCCATACTCGTCCAAGACAGTGCGGAACCGGTTCAGGAAATCGAGGTTCTCGGGCTGGTTCTTGTCGTAGATGTGACGCTGATGGTTATAGGGATTCACCCGCGGCGCGATGTTGTCGTTGCGCTCTTCGGGCGGCAGTGGCGGGTTGTCGCGCAACTGCCGGTCCGCGAAGTAGAAGTTGATCGTGTCGAGGCGGAAACCGTCCACGCCGCGATCCAGCCAGAACCGCGCGGTGTCCAGCAGAGCATCCTGCACCGCCTCGCAATGCAGGTTCAGATCGGGCTGGCTGGCCAGGAAATTGTGTAGATAATATTGCTCTCGCCCTCCGTCCCAGGCCCAGGCCGACCCTCCGAAGATCGACAGCCAGTTGTTCGGCGGCGTGCCATCCGGTTTCGGATCGGCCCAGACATACCAGTCGGATTTCGGATTGTCGCGTGACGCCCGGCTTTCGGCAAACCAAGGGTGCTGGTCCGAGGAATGCGACAGCACAAGATCGATCATCACCCGCAGACCCCAAGCATGCGCAGAGTCCAGCAGGGCGTCGAAATCGGCCAGGCTGCCGAAGATCGGATCGACGTCGCAATAATCCGAAACGTCGTAGCCAAAGTCTTTCATTGGGGATGGAAAAAAGGGGGAAATCCAGATCGCATCTACCCCGAGTGCGGCGACATAGGGCAAGCGCTCCACGATGCCGAGAAGGTCTCCAATCCCGTCACCGTTCGAATCCTGAAAACTCCGGGGATAGATCTGATAGATCGCGGCACCGCGCCACCAGTCGGAGTCCGTGCGCATGTATCCTCCTTATTTCACCGACCCTGCCAGAAGGCCGCGGACTAGGTAGCGTTGCAAGGTGAAAAAGACGAGCAAAGGCACCCCGATCGAAAGGAAGGCGGCGGCCGCGAGGATTCCCCAATCGCCGCCCCGCGAACCAAGGAGGTCGTCGGCGATCTTGACTGTCATCACTTTTGCCTCGTCACTGGATGGCAAGAACACCTTGGCCACCAAAAGGTCGTTCCAGACCCAAAGAAACTGGAAGATCGCGAAACTGGCCAGTGCCGGAAAGGACAGCGGCAGGACGACCCGTGTGAAGACCTGGAAATCGGTCGCACCGTCCATCTTCGCGCTTTCGATGATGTCGCGCGGTAAGCCGGCCATGTAGTTGCGCAAGAGATAGACCGCAAGCGGCAGACCGAAGCCGGTATGAGCCATCCAGATGCCGAGAAAGCTCTGCCCGATGCCGACCTCGTAGTGCAGCGACAGAAGCGGCACGAGCGCGAGTTGCAGCGGCACGACAAGAAGGCCAACCACTCCCGCAATCAGAAGGCCGCGCCCCGGAAACTCCATCCAGGCGAGCGCGTAAGCCGCGAAGGCCGCGATCAGTATCGGGATGACCGTTGCCGGGATCGTCACCGTCAGCGTATTGATGAAGGCCCGATCCATCGAGTCGGCCCCGAGCACGCGCCTGTAATTGTCAAGCGTGAACCTGGGCGGTGTGGCGGCCTCGAAATAGATGCTGGGGCCACGGCGACCGAATTCCCCCGGCGAGGCCGCGCGGAAACTTCCGTCCTGAGCGACACTCAGCGTACCGCCCCCGCGCAGTTCCGCGGTTTCGCCGGGCAAGAAGGCGGCGGGGTCGCGCCCGGTCACCCCGAACGCTGTCACGCGGCCTGCCCCGGCGGTGTACTCGCTGTCGAAGACATTGCCCCTGATAACGAAGCCCCCTTCCTCCGGCACCGCCGCATCCGCATCGGCGCGAGCGCGGTAGGTCTGTTCGACGGCAAAGGGCGCCTTCCACCAGCCCGTCGCGGAGATCTGGTCGCGATCTCGGAAGGACGAGATCAAGAGCCCAACAGTCGGGATCAGCCACAGCACCACAAGCGCGAACACACTGAGGTTCACCGCCCAGCTCAGCCGCGATCTCTGACCTGCGATCCCCGACATCCTAGCGCATCTCCCTGCGGGCCTGCCGGATGTTCCAGATCATCACCGGCAGCACGAGGATCATGATGACGAAGGCCACCGCCGTCGCGCGACCGTCGTCGCGGAACATGTAGCTCATCATGTAGCTGGGCAGGATCTGGGTGCCGAAATTGCCCCCCGTCATCGTGTAGACGATGTCGAAGACCTTGAGCACCAGGATGGTGATCGTGGTCCAGACCACCAGGATCGTGCCCATGATCTGCGGCACCTTGATCCGGAAAAAAATCTGGAACGGGTTAGCGCCGTCGATGATCGCGGCCTCGACAGTTTCCTCGGGGATGCCGCGAAGCGCGGCGGACAGGATCACCATAGCGAACCCGGTCTGGATCCAGATCAGGATCACCATCAGGAAGAAGTTGTTCCAGAAGGGGATCTGGATCACGTCCACCGGGCTGTCGGCCCCCAAGGCCGCCCTTATCGCGTTGATCAGTCCGATATCGGCCTCGTTGGCGTAGACGAATTTCCAGATCAGCGAGGCGCCCACGAAGGAAATCGCCATCGGCATGAAGATCATGGATTTAGCGACGTTACCCCAGCGCAGACGATCGGTCAGCTGTGCCGCGACGAGACCGAAAAAAGTGGCCGCCGCCGGCACCACCAGCACCCAAAGTAGGTTGTTGAAGACCGCCTTCCGGAACCCGTCATCGCCATACAGCGCCACGTAATTGCCAAGCCCGATGAACGTGTCTCCTTCACGGTCGAAAAGCGAACGCCAGAACGACCCCACGACCGGGTAGACAAGGTACAGACCGAGTGCCGTAAGCGCGGGAAACAGGAACAACCACGGCCGGATAGCATTCGCGCGGGTGATGTTGCGGCCCGGATCCGGCCCGCGGGCCGGGAAGATCACCCGGTCCAGCAGCAAGTTCGAGGCCCAGAAATAGCCCACGCATCCCCCGACCCCGACAAGGATCGTCACCAGTCCCTGCAACAGTGGCGACATCGTGCAGACCTACCGCATCGCACGCCACCGCGCCTGAACATCGCGCGCCACCTTTTCAGCCGCCTCGCCCGAGGTGTAGGACACCATCGCCTTCCAGAACGCGTCTGCGCCGATCTCGGCCGGCATCAGGTCCGACCCGTCGAACCGGAATGTCGTGGCCGAGGTCAGGATCTCTCCCTGCGCCGCGAGGATGTCAGTGCCGTAGGCGCCGGGATTTGCCCCGGTAAAGGGCGTCAGAAATCCCGTTTGTGCCATCCAGAGTTCATGCGCGATCGGCGTTTTCAGGAAGTCGATGAAAGCGCGCGCCGCGGGGCTGTCATCGGTGATCGCCCAAAGCGTGCCGGCACCCAGCACAGGCGTGCCCAGATCCTGTTCGCCATAGGCGGGGAAGTAGAAGAAATCGGCGTCAAGGCCCAGTTCGGTCCCCTCGGGAAAGAACGTGGTAATGAAGCTTGCTTGTCGGTGCATGTAGCATTCCGGCGGAAAGGTGAATAGTCCTGCGGGACTTTCCCTGAAATCGGTCGTCGCCACATTCTGCGCCCCACCCGCCACGAAATCGTCGTTTCGCGCGAACCAGCCATACTCCTCGATTGCGGCGACGACGCGCGGATCGTCAAACGGGATCTCGTTCGTCACCCAACGGTCGTAGACCACGGGCGGCTGGGTCCGAAGCATCAGGTCCTCGACCCAGTCGGTCGCCGGCCATCCCGTCGCCGCGCCCGAACCGAGCCCGATACACCAAGGCGTGCCGCCGTCGGCCACGATCGTCGCCGTCAGGGCCTTGAGGTCCTCCATCGTCTCGGGGATCTCGTAGCCCATCTCGAAAAAGGCGTCGGGCACATACCAGACCAAAGATTTCAGATCGACCTTGTAGAAGAACCCGAAGAGTTGTTCCTCGCCTTCGGCATTCGCATAGGTGCCAAGGTCTACCCAGCTGTCGCCGGCGGCATAATTGGCGCGAACCCAGTCCGCGATATCGGCCCCGAGTGGCGAAAGAAACCCGCGCCGCGCCATATCGGCGGCGAGCCCAGGCTGCGGGAATACCGCAATGTTGGGTGCGGAACCCGCCTCGGCCGCGATCACGATGTCCTGTTCGAAACTGTCCGAACCGGAATAGTTGACTTGCGCCCCGGTGGCGGCCTCGAAATAGGCCAGCACACTTTCGATAAGGTCCTTGTCGGGGCCGATCCAAGGTCCGGTGATTGTCAGTGTCTGCCCTGAAAGATCATGTGCCGCGGCAAAACCGTCATAACTTTTCCAGGTGAAGATCTCCCCCTCTCCCGGCAGGAATTTCAGGGCCTGAGCCTGGGCCGATCCGACAGAGAGCACAAGCACCGCCATGCCAGCCATCGCGTTCAGTCTCATACTGTCCTCCCCGGTGCGATCATACTTGGACGCGCCCGGTGCGTGCCTGTTGCGAGGGCGTTCTGTAGGCGCGCCTGTGCGTTCACGGTGGCCGATGGCCCCAGGGCTGTCAACCAAGGTGGTCATCGCCATTCGTCGCCGCGCAATCGTTCGCTTGACGCGCGCCACGCACCGCGGGACCCTCTGGCCATGGAACTTAGCCGCACCGACTTTCCCACGGGCTTTATGTTCGGCACCGCGACGTCGGCCTATCAGATCGAGGGCCATGCAGCGGGCGATGCCGGCCCCTGCCATTGGGACAGCTTCGCGGCGACGCCCGGAAACGTGACGAACGCGGCCGACGGGCGGATCGCATGCGACCATTACCATCGCTTCCACGAGGATCTCGACCTGGTGGCCGCGGCGGGGTTCGACCTTTACCGCTTTTCGACATCCTGGGCACGCGTGATGCCCGATGGCGTTGGTGTGAACCACGCCGGGCTCGATTTCTACGACCGCCTGATCGATGCGATCTTGGCCTGCAATCTCAAACCAGCTCTCACGCTCTATCACTGGGAGTTGCCTGCCACTTTGGCCGACCGTGGAGGCTGGGCGAACCGCGAGACGGCCGAACGCTTTGCCGAGTTTGCGGCACTAATGGCAAGCCGCTTCGGCGACCGGGTCTGGTCCTGGGCCACGATCAACGAGCCATGGTGCGTGTCTTGGCTGTCCCATTTCGAAGGTGCGCACGCACCGGGTCTTCGCGACATCCGGGCGACCGCGCGCGCAATGCACCATGTCGGCCTGGCTCACGGGCTGGGCTTGGCAGCCTTGCGGACGGGCGGCACACGCAATCTCGGCGTGGTGCTCAATTTCGAACCAGCCCGCCCAGCCGACGGGAGCACCGAGGCCATCGCCGCCGTCGACCGGCACGACGCAATATACAATCGCTTCTTCGTCGAAGCGATGACGCAGGGCGGATATCCGGATACTGCGCTTGAAGGGCTGGAACGCCACCTGCCCCACCGTTGGCAGGCGGATATGGCGACCATTCGCGCCCCTCTCGACTGGCTTGGCGTGAACTTCTACACAATCCGCCGCGTCGCCGCAGGGCCGGGCGCCTGGCCCGCCTGGCGCACGGCGGCACCGCGCGGCCAAACCACGGACATCGGCTGGGAGATTGCACCCGAGGCGCTGACGGGGGTCCTGACCTGGCTTGTCCACCAATATACCGGCGCGCTGCCACTGATGGTGACCGAGAACGGCATGGCTGCCCGGGATGTGCTGCGCGACGGGACGCTGCGAGACGACGATCGCATAGCCTATCTCGCCGCGCATCTGAACGCCGCAAGGGCCGCGATTGCCGCGGGTGTGCCGCTGAAGGGTTTCGTGATCTGGTCGCTCCTCGACAATTACGAATGGGCTTTCGGCTATTCGAAGCGCTTCGGCCTCGTCCATGTCGATTTCGATACCTTTCAGCGCACCCCCAAGGCGTCCTACCACGCCCTTGCCCGCATGCTGAAAGGAACCACCCCATGACGGCGCTTGTGGCTGATATCGGCGGCACCAATACCAGGGTTGCGCTGGCCCATGGACCCGAGGTCGATACCGCCAGCGTGCGTAAGTACCAGAACTCCGATTTCGACGGGCTGGCCAAGGTGCTGACCCGCTTTCTTTCCGAGGCGGGCAGCCCCGAAATCGATGGTGCCTGCGCTGCGCTGGCCGGACCTGTTCGCGACAGCTGCGGCCGGCTGACCAACCTGGACTGGACAATCGACGAGGCGATGATCGCGCGCGTCGCCGGCACAGGTCGGGTCAAGCTTCTGAATGACCTTCAGGCACAGGGCCACGCACTGGACCATCTTGCATCCGACGCGCTAATCCCGGTCATCGACAGGCCGCGCGCACGGGGCGCTACGCGACTGGTGCTGGGGCTGGGCACCGGCGTCAATGTAACCGTGGTGCATCGCCTCGTCACAGGCACGCTGGTCACCGCGAACGAGGCGGGCCATGTCAGCTTGCCAGTGACCGACGAGGACGATCTTTCGCTTGCGCGCTTCGCCGCGGGCGACGATGGCTTTGCCGCAGTCGAAGACATCCTTGCCGGACGCGGCCTACAGGCGGTGCACGACTGGGTGACGGCACGGATCGGCACGCCGCGGCGGCGGGATGGTCACGCGATCATCGCGGCCGCCCCAGGCGACCCGGCCGCCGAGGAAACGCTCAGGGTCTACACGGCGATGTTGGGCCGGGTTGCGGGCGATCTTGCGTTGCACCACTTGCCCTACGGCGGCATCTATCTGATCGGCGGGGTGGCTCGCGCCGTGACCCCTCACCTTGCGCGGCTTGGGCTGGCAAATAGCTTCCGCGCCAAGGGCCGTTTCTCGGGGTTGATGGAAGAGTTCGCCATCGCCACCATCGCGGACGATTTCGCCGCGCTGACTGGCTGTGCGGCCCATCTCGCCGAGGCAGCCTGAGACGAGCGACCGCCTTTCGCCCAACCGCGCGATCGGCCAGAAAGACCTGAACCGGATCGAAAGGACGAGCCCCCGATGAAGATCGACGGAACCCATTATCGCTCCATCTGGCGCGAGGCGGACGGCGCGGTGAAGATTATCGACCAGCGCTGGCTTCCCCATGAACTGCGGATCGTAAGCCTTTGCAACCGGGCAGATTTCTCTGCTGCCATTCGCGACATGTGGGTGCGTGGCGCGCCCCTGATCGGGGCAACGGCAGCCTATGGCGTAGCGGTACAGATGGCCGACGATCCCTCCGACGCCGCGCTGTCTGAAACCTACAAGGTCCTGCACGCGACCCGTCCCACAGCAATCAACCTGCGCTGGGCACTCGACGAGATGACCCGGCTTTTGAAACCGTTGGCGCCCGAGGCGCGGGCCGAAGCGGCGTTCCGGCGTGCGGCCGAAATCTGCGACGAGGACGTCGAGATCAACCGCAGGATCGGGATGAACGGCCTAGCGCTCATCCGCGAGATCGCCGAACGCAAGGAGGGCGGTCGGGTGAACGTGCTGACCCATTGCAACGCCGGGTGGCTCGCCACGGTCGACTGGGGCACCGCGACCTCGCCAATCTATCACGCCGCCGAGGCGGGTATCGATATCCATGTATTCGTCGACGAGACGCGACCTCGGAATCAGGGCGCGCAGCTGACCGCTTGGGAAATGCTGCACCACGGCGTTAGCCACGACCTGATCGTCGATAACGCCGGCGGCCACATGATGCAGCATGGCGAGATCGACCTCTGCATCGTCGGCACCGATCGGACCACGGCAAAGGGCGATGTCTGCAACAAGATTGGCACCTATCTCAAGGCGCTAGCCGCCCAAGACAACGGCGTGCCGTTCTACGTCGCACTGCCCTCGCCCACGATCGACTGGACGGTGCATGACGGGATCAGGGAAATCCCGATCGAAGAGCGCGGCCCGTCCGAGGTGACCCATGTTCAGGGCCAGATGCCCAACGGCACCGTCGGCCAGGTGCTGATCTCGCCCGAGGGCACTCCCGCGCGCAATCCGGCCTTCGACGTCACGCCCGCCCGCCTAGTGACCGGACTGATCACCGAGCGCGGCGTCGCCGAGGCCAGCGCCGGTGGATTGGCCACGATGTTCCCCGAGGTCGCCAAGGCGGCGGGCTGAGCGCGTATATGGCGGCCGCGCAATGACCCCACCGCGAGAAGAATCGCGCCTGCGCGCCCGCGCCCGCGCCCGCCACCTCGTACAATGGGCCCGCACACGCCTGCCGCCAGGCATTCGCAGCCTTGCAGGCGTGCTGTTTCTGCTGGGCGGGGTTTTGGGGTTCTTGCCGGTCGTCGGCTTCTGGATGATCCCCCTAGGGCTGGCGCTGATCTGGCTGGATATCGCCGCACTTGCGCGGCGCCTTCGCAGGCGCGGATCGCCAAGAAACGACAACCATTAAGTAGAAGGCGGGCGTTGCGCCGCTGCGGATGAAGCTTATCCCGCATGATGCTCGCAATAGACTGGGTATTACACTATTCAAAAAGGCTTTTCGAATGTGAAACGCAGGTCTTTGTTGCTCCAAACCTTTGGTTCCGGCATTCGCCCGGATCCGGCGCCCAGTACGCGAGGAGGAGAACCCCTTTGCCGCCAAGCTCGTGCGTGTCAGATACGTGCCGCTCCGCCAGGGCAACGTCGTTCCGTATGATTTCGCTCTCTACTGGACGCTGCGTGACCGAAAGAAACATGCGATCCGCTCCCGTGTCGCGATCGGACGCGACGGGCTTTACGAACGGGGCATTTCCCTGGTGGCGCCAAGAAGGAATGGCCGTCTTGGCGGCCGACTGACGAGATGATCGAACGCGATCCGTAAAAATACCGGAAATACGCGGACGGTATGCCTGGAGGCTGCAGCAACCCGCGTGGGGCGTGAGCACTTTAACTGCTCGCAGCGAACGGGGCCGACAGCATTTTGCGCATAAACGGCAAGACCGATACCGCCAGCATCGGCAGCCGCGCCGCTAACGGGTGCGTACGGATGTTCAATTCTCATGTGATCCAGCTTTACGACCAGGTGCCGATCAGTGCTCCGGCGGTGCTGCATCCAGGCTGATTTCCGGCCGGGCTTGCGCCGCGCCGCGAAACCGTGTTCGCTGATACCGATGCCGGTCCAGGCCGCCATTCGCGGCCTTCGGCAGTCGAGGCATGCCCATGAATCAGATCAGTACCGGCCAACCGCTCAGCCCCAAAGACCTGGCAAATGAGGACAGTTTCCAGCTCGACTTCGAGACGACCGCCGAGTTGGAGCAGCTGAACACCTGGCCCGGACAGGAGCGGGCGTACGAGGCGATGCTGCTGGCCGCGGAAACCGATCACACCGGCTTTAACCTCTTCGTCCTCGGCACGCCGGGCACTGGTCGTCACAGCGCGACGCGCCAGCTTTTGTCGAAGGCCGCAGCCAAGCGCCCGCCGCCAAGCGACATAGTCTATGTCAACCGCTTCGATGATCCGCGCCGGCCCGTAGCCATCGCGCTCCGACCGGGCCGCGCGGTCGAGTTGCGCGACACTCTGCGCAAGGCGGTCAACGACTTGGCCAACGACATTCCAGCCATCTTCGAGTCGGAGGATTACCAGACTCGCCGCCGCGCCATCGAGGACAGCTATGCCGAACGGCACGAAAAGGCGATGTCCGCACTTGCCGACACTGCCCGAGAAAAGGGCGTCGCCATAGTACGAACACCGATGGGCTTTGGGGTCGCTCCCCGCAAGGGCGACGACATTCTGCCGCCCGAAGAGTATGAAAAACTTCCAAAGGACAAGCGTGCGCGGATCGACGCCGCCATAGACGAGGTGCGCAGCCGACTCGAGGAAATTCTCAAAAACGTACCAAAGGGCATGAAAGCGCAGCGCCGCGAAGTCGAAGATCTGAACATCTCGATGGCACGCGCGGGCGTCGATGCAGCCCTGGCCGAGGCATTCCAGCGGTTCGACGGGCACGCGGCCGTCATCGCGCATCTGGAAGCGATGCGCGCGGACATGATCGACAATGCCGAACTGTTCCTGATCCGCGAGGACGGCCCCCAGGCCGGCGCTTTCCCCGTGGCAACATCGCGCCACTACCTAAAACCGCAATTTCGGCGTTATGCGGTAAACGTGATCGTGGGCCAGGAAGATGACCCGCAGGTCGACGCACCTGTGATCGAGGAAAGCCAGCCAACGCTGGCCAACCTGATCGGACGGATCGAATACACCTCCGAACAGGGCGCGCTCGTCACCAATTTCACGATGATCCGCCCCGGTGCGCTGCATCGCGCTAATGGCGGTTTCCTGATCCTGGACGCGGCTCAGGTTCTGACCGAACCGTTAGCTTGGGACGCCCTCAAAGGCAGCCTGAAATCGGGCGAGGTCGCGATCTATTCCGCTGGGGAACGGTTCAGTCTGATCTCCACCGAAACACTGGACCCCGACCCGATCCCGCTGAAGCTGCGCGTAGCTTTGATCGGCGAGCGTTGGTTGTACTACCTGCTTTCGGCGCTCGATCCAGATTTCGCGCGCCTATTCAAGCTTGAGGCCGATTTCGACGACCGGATGCCCCGCACCGAGGACAGCGCACGCCTGTTCGCCCGGCTGATCGGCGGCATCGCACAGACGGGCGGGCTGCGTCCAGTAACATCAGAAGGCGTGGCGCGCTTGTTGCTCGAAAGCCTGCGTCTTGCCGACGATGCGGAACGGTTCACGCTGAACCTCGCAATGCTGAGCGACATTCTTCGCGAAGCCGATCACAGAGCAGGCAAGACCGGGGCCGGCTGCATTGGCCGCGACGATATCGACGGCGTCATCCGCGCGGCCGAGCGGCGTGCGGGCCGCCTGCGCGAATTGGGACAGGAGGCCATCGCCCGAGCGACCCTGCTGATCGATACCGAAGGGGCGCGGGTCGGCCAGATCAACGCCCTATCGGTAATGGAAATCGGCAAAACCCGGTTCGGCCGCCCCACCAGAGTAAGTGCGCGGGTCCGGATGGGGACGGGAAAGGTCGTCGATATCGAGCGCGAGACGGAACTGGGCGGCCCGATCCATTCCAAGGGTGTGATGATCCTTTCGGGCTATCTGGCCGGTCAATATGCGCCAGAATTACCGATGTCACTTTGGGCGAGCGTGGTGTTCGAACAAAGCTATAGCGGGGTCGAAGGCGATAGTGCCTCAGCGGCGGAGCTATTCGCACTCCTCTCAGCACTGGCTGATCTGCCCCTAGACCAGTCCGTCGCGGTCACCGGATCGATCAACCAGTTTGGTGATGTGCAGGCGATCGGCGGCGTGAACGAGAAGATCGAGGGCTTTTTCGATATCTGCGCGTCACGCGGGTTGACCGGCCGTGAAGCCGTCCTGATCCCGGCCTCGAACGTCAAGCACTTGGTGCTGCGGCCGCGTGTACGCGCGGCGATCACGGACGGCCGGTTCCGCGTAATCCCGATCGCCACGCTGGACGAGGGAATCGCCCTGCTGACCGGAAAACCGGCGGGCAACCGCGGCACCGACGGCACCTATCCCAAAGATAGTGTGAACGGCCGCGTCGAAGCGCGTCTAATCGCCTTCGCCGAGGCGCGGCGTCGATTCGGCCAACGGTCCACCGACAAGGAAGATCGACCATGACCGAAGTACGAGGCATGCGTGTGATCCTGTGGGCCGGCTGTTTTTCCGAAGCGGAAGCGATGCTGACACTAGCCACGGCGCTGGCCGCGGAAGCGGGTGCAACCCTTGAGGGCATCCTTGTCGAAGAGGAAACTGGGCTTGCCTTGGCGAGCCTCGGCGCGACGCGCTTCGTCGACCCGGCGGGCCGAACCATTGCGCAACCAGGGCGGGATCGGATGCGCGCGGCCTATGCGCGCGATGCCGCACGCTTCGAACGCCTGCTGTCGGACACCGCCGCCACGGCTTCCCTTAACTGGTCATTCCGCCGAGCCGGTGAGCACTCCACCAAAACACTGGCCGCATTCGCAGGTCCTGGCGATCTGCTTGTCTTGCCCGCCAGACCGATCGGCGTCTCCTTTCGCGAAATCCTGCTCGATCCTGATACGGACAACGGCCTGGCTCCCTTGGCGCGCTCGACCGCCGCGCGCTTAGGCCGTCCGCTTCGCCTACTTGGGGCGGCCCGACAGAGTTCGAAGGAAGCGGGGAGTGTGTTGTTCACCACGCTTCCCCCAGGCGGCTTGGCCAAGCTTGCTTCGGCCGCACACTGCGCGCGGGTCTTCCGCGTCTGACCGCACATCGGTCCGTTCTCTGGCTCGAGGCGGGGCGAGACCCGGCAAGACCATGATGGGGCGCCCAACCCGGGGAAAAAGGCCGCCTGCGGTACAAACACGACCATGCCGCAGGTTGCGTCACAGCGAACGACTGTCGCCGCGCGAAACATGCCGTTACCGGACCAGACAGATGCCGGGTAAGAACGTGGCCTGCGACCGTTTTGCCCCTACCCTCAGTCGCCGTCCCCGGCCAAGTGATCGGCCCCAGAAACCCGCACAAGCCCCGTCAGGTCGGAGATCTCTATCACGTAGGCATCCATAAGCCGAACGATGCCCTCATGCTCCAACTCGTGAAGCGCTCGGCTGACGGATTCCGGCGTCGTGCCAAGGTAGTGCGCCAGATCCGCGCGACGGATCGGAATCTCGACCTTCCGCGCGACCGCGGCACCGTGTTGCCCAGCCAACCGCAACTTGCGCCGAAACAGGATAAGGAGGAACGAGGCAACACGTTCGACGATCTTGTGTCCCCCCATCAGCAGCACCCATTCCCGGGCCGAGTCCAGTTCATCGAGAACGTTGACCAGGAAAAGCCGCTCAATCTCGGGGCTGGCCTTGAGGATCTCCTCGAACGGGCCCCGCGGAAAGCTCAGGACCCGCGCGTCCGTCAATGCCACGATGTCATAGGAGGACGGGCCATCGAAAAGCCGCCCATACATGTCGGTCGGAACCAGGAGGCCGATGATGTGCGTGCGCCCGTCGGGCAGGCATTTCTGCATTCCCAGCGCACCGTGCAGAAGATAGCCGATCTCATCCGCGTGGCCGCTCTCGGCGACGACATGCTCCCCCCGCGGCAGATCCCGCACTTGCGCAATGGCACCCAGCGATCGCGCATGCTGGTCTGGCATGGTCTCGAGGATTTCCGCAAGCAGTCCGCCTACCCCGTCGCGGTTCGGTTCGGGCAGCAGCTTGCGCAAGTCCGTTTTCGTCATGCTAGCCCTCCCCTTATCCAGATCACCCCGAACGGAGGACCGGCGAAAACACCAAGTCGATTTGCTTCGGCGCTGGGGATAGGCGCTGCATTGACCACCGTCAATGTTTCTGGCGCGACAAGAGTGTATAGTTACAAACTTGCGGCAAGGCGTTTCGTCAGCCGAACCCAAATAGACGGAGGGCAATGCCAGAACAGGGGACTCGGGACTGACAACAAGCGTGAAAGACCGGCAGGAGGGGGAGACGCGATGCTGCACGGCCAATCCACGATGATAGCAGAACAACCGGGATACGCCTTCGAACGTTCGCGATTCTGCACCCAGATCGACTCGAAGGCGTGTTCTCGTATTGCCCGCAGTTCGCATGTCGATACGGTCCCCGCTGACAAGGTGATTTGGCATGATGACGCGCCCAACCGTATGGTCGGCCTTCTGGTGTCGGGATATCTGCGCTTTCAAAGATACAATCGCGACGGCCGGCGGCAGATTCTGAACCTTGCGGTACCGGGCGACATATTCGGCCTTGAGGAGGAACGCCACGCTGGCTTTTCGCTGGAAAGCGCGACCGAGGCGGTGCTTTGTCGCTTCGACCGCCGTATATTCGACCATTTGCTGGTCGAAAACGGCAGCCTGCGCCGCGCGCTTTACCGTTACGGCGCCAGCAGTCTCGACCGCCTGCACTGGCTGACCTGGACCATCGGCGCGTTGCGCCCGGAAGAACGCATCGCGGCCTTTCTTCTGAACGCGCGCAGTTTCCTGCCCTACCGCGATTTGCCGGATGGCACCGGTCTAATCTCGCTTTCGATAAGCCGCCGCGACATGGCCGACCTGCTAGCCACCTCGGTCGAGACGATTTGCCGAACGTTCAAGAGCCTGGAACGGGACGGCCTGCTTCGGTTGCTCGATCCAGCGCACGTGCTGTTTCTTGATCCCCACCGTCTTGCAACGCGCGCCGGTCTGCCCCCGTCCCTTGCGATGGTGTCCAAAGAGGACAGATGATGACCGTCAATGACTGCCGAAGGGCGGGGGCTAAACTGGAC
>JBNGDM010000025.1:0-19730 GCA_049975105.1 Rhodovulum sp.
ATTCAACCGCGGGTATTTCGTCCGGCCCACGGTCTTTGCCGACGTGACGAACGACATGACCATCGCGCGCGAGGAAATCTTCGGCCCCGTGCTTTCGATCATCCCCTTCGACACCGAGGACGAGGCCGTCGCGATCGCCAACGACACCGAGTATGGATTGACGAACTACGTGCAGTCCGCCGACGGCGCGCGGCGCAATCGGCTGGCCCGGCGCCTGCGCTCGGGCATGGTCGAGATGAACGGCGCCTCGCGCGCAGCCGGCAGCCCCTTCGGCGGGGTCAAACGCTCGGGCAACGGGCGCGAGGGCGGCATCTGGGGGCTGGAAGAGTTCTGCGAGGTCAAGGCCGTCAGCGGCTGGCACGCCGAGGAACCCTGCCACCACCACGGCCACGGCGCCTGCGACTGCTGCTGAACGACTGCCTCCGCCACTTCTTCTTGGTCCAAATACCCGACCGCCGCAGGCGGTTCCGGCCCGCAGGGCCGGACCCCGTCAGAACGGGCAGGGCACGCGGAACGCCATGCCGCGCCCGCCGTCCGGGTGGCGCAGGCGCAATTCCTCGGCATGCAGCATCAGCCGCGGTGCATCGCGCGCTGCCCCCTCGGCATAGAAGGGATCGCCGAGGATCGGGTGGCCGATCTCTTTCATGTGCACCCGCAATTGGTGGCTGCGCCCGGTCTTGGGGAACAGCCGGACCCGCGTCGTGTCGCCCTCGTGACGCAGCACGCGCCAGTCGGTGATCGCCGGTTTGCCGTTTGCATGATCCACCATCTGGCGCGGCCGGTTCGGCCAGTCGACGATCAGCGGTAGGTCGACCGTCCCCGTCTTGGGCTCGAGCCGCCCCCAAAGCCGCGCGACATAGGTCTTTTTCATCTGCCGCTTCTCGAATTGGAGGCCCAGATGACGTTGCGCCTGCGGGGTCAGCGCGAACACCATCACCCCTGACGTGTCCCGGTCCAGCCGATGCACCAGCAGCGCCTCGGGAAACGCGGCCTGCACCCGCGCCAACAGGCAGTCGGCCAGATGCGCGCCCTTGCCGGGCACCGACAAAAGGCCCGGCGGCTTGTTCGCCACCAGAAGTTCGTGGTCCTGGTGCACGATCTCCAGCGGCGTGTCGGGGGGCGCGTAGGTCTCGTTCATGGGCCGCGCGGTAGCGGGTTCCGCCCCCGCGTGCAAGCTCAGGCCAGCGCCGACAGGCCCAGAAGCGCACCGTAAAGGATGAAGCACAACGCCAGCCCCTGCCTTAGCCGTGTGCTCATCACCGCGCCCAACGCAAGCCGCCCCAGCCACGCGCCGAGCGCGGTATAGGTCGTGTAGGACAGCGTCGTCAGTGTCAGCGCGGTGGGCACGATCACCCACATCTGCCGCCCGATCGACACGTCCGGTTCCACGAATTGCGAAAAGGCGGCCAGGTAGCCCGCCACGCTCTTGGCATTCACCGTCGCGATCAGGAAGGCCCGACCATAGATCCCGCCCGCGCCTGTCTCGGGCGCCATGGCGACGGCGGCATTGCGCCACCCCCGCAGTCCCAGCCAGACCAGCACCCCCGCACCGACAAGCTTGGCCCAGGCGAAAAGCGTCGGGCTCGCCGCGATCAGCGCGGTGATACCCAGCGCAGAGAGCGCCAGGAACAGGCTCGCCTGGGTCAGGATCCCCAGAACGCCCAAAAGCGCCCGCGGCAGCCCGTGCGCCATGCCATTGGCGATGCAGTTGACGGCATTCGGCCCCGGCGTGGTGACGAAAAGCGCCCAGAAGGCCGCGAAGACGGCCCAGCCGTGCAGGCTCATCGCGCGAAGGTCTCGGCCAGCAGTGCCGCCAATCCCTCGGCATCGGCCGCGTCGAACGCGTCCGGCAGGTCGCTGTCGATGTCCAGCACGCCCAGCAGCGCGCCGGCGCCGTTCCACACCGGCAGCACGATTTCGGACCGCGTGCTGGACGAACAAGCGATATGCCCCGGGAAGGCCTCGACATCGGCCACGATCTGCACCTCGCCGCTGCGCGCCGCCGCCCCGCAGACGCCGCGCGCGAACGGGATCGTCAGGCAGCCATGCCCGCCCTGGTAGGGTCCGATCTTCAAAAGGCCCGGCTCGGTGACGCGATAGAACCCCGTCCAGTCGAAACGGTCGTCCGCATGGTGCAGCTCGCAGGCCATCGTCGCCATCAGGGAGACCGTGTCGGTTTCGCCCTCGGTCAGCGCGGCCAGGGACTTCGCCATCGCGCCGTAGTCGATCCGTTTCATGGCCGTTCGATCGCGATCGCCATGCCCTCGCCCCCGCCGATGCAGATCGCCGCGACACCGCGTTTCAACCCGCGTTTTTCCAAGGCGTTCAGCAAGGTCACGATGATCCGCGCGCCCGAGGCGCCGATCGGGTGGCCCAGCGCGCAGGCGCCGCCATTCACGTTCACCTTGTCGCGCGGCAGCCCCATCTCGCGCATGAAGGCCATCGGCACGACCGCGAAGGCCTCGTTGACCTCCCACAGGTCGACATCGTCCTTGTCCCAGCCGATCCGCGCCAACAGCTTCTGCGCCGCGGGAACGGGGGCGGTCGTGAACCAGCCCGGGGCCTGGGCGTGGCTGGCATGGCCAAGGATGCGCGCGCGCACGGGCAGGCCGCGCGCCTCGGCCGCCGCGCCGGTGGACAGGATCAACGCCGCCGCCCCGTCCGAGATCGACGAGGAATTGGCCGGCGTCACCGTGCCGTCCTTGCGGAAAGCGGGTTTCAAATGGGGAATCTTCTCGGGGCGCGCGTTCCCCGGCTGTTCATCCTCGGCCACGACCGTCTCGCCCTTGCGCGAGGTGACGGTCACGGCAACGATCTCGCCGTCAAAGGCACCCGATTTCTGCGCCGCCAGCGCGTTCGACAACGAGCCCAGCGCATACTCGTCCTGCGCCTCGCGGGTGAACTGGAATGCCTCGGCGCAGTCCTCGGCAAAGGTGCCCATCAGACGGCCCTTGTCATAGGCATCCTCCAGCCCATCGAGGAACATGTGGTCGATCACCTGACCATGACCAAGCCGGGCGCCGCCCCGCATCGCCGGAAGCAGGTAGGGGGCGTTCGTCATGCTCTCCATGCCGCCGGCACAGATCACCTGCGCACCGCCCAGCGCCAGATGGTCATGCGCCATCATCACCGTCTTCATGCCCGAGCCGCACATCTTGTTCAGCGTGGTCGCGGGCACCTCCTCGCCCAGCCCCGCCTTGAACCCCGCTTGCCGCGCGGGCGCCTGGCCCAGGCCTGCCGGCAACACGCAGCCCATCAGCAGTTCGTCGATCGTCTCGACACCCGCCCCGTCCAGCGCGGCGCGAATCGCGGCCCCGCCCAATGTCGGCGCACCCACGCCGGCGAATACCCCCTGGAACCCGCCCATCGGCGTGCGGGCCGCGCCGCAGATCACAACGTCTTCCATGCCGTCCTCCCGGAATTGCCGGCCAACACTTACCGAATGGTAACGATTGGCGTCTAGCCTCCATCCCGGATCACAGGAGACAGCCCGTATGGAACTCAAGACCGAAGAGCGCGACGACGCAATCCAAGTGATCGTCGCCGAAACGCGCATCGACTCCGCCGTTGCGATCCGGTTCAAGGACCGCATGCGCGAGGTCGCCGGCGACGGCCCCGCACGCGTCGTCCTGGACCTCGGATCCGTGGATTTCCTCGACAGCAGCGGCCTGGGCGCCGTGGTCGCCGTGATGAAACTGCTGGGTCCGGACCGGACGCTGGAGCTGTGCAACCTGACGCCCAATGTCGAAAAGGTGTTCCGACTGACGCGGATGGACCGTGTCTTCACAATTCACCCCGACGCCGAGGCGGCCTTTACGGACAAGCGGTCGATCGCATGACGCTCTCGAATCCCTTCCGGGGCGGAATCGATCCGCCCGATGACCCGGCCTGCGAGGGCGTGCGCCTCGCCGCGGGCGCAACCGACCCGATCTTGGTCGAGCCCACCCCCCTGGGGGTGCGCGACGCGCTGGCCGAGATGCGGCGCCGGTTCGCACCGGCTTCGGCCGGTCCCGACACGCTGGGCATGGCCGAGACGGTGTTGGCCGAGGTTCTGAACAACGTGGTCGAACACGCATACAAACAGGGCGGCGACGGGCCGATCGAACTGCGCCTGCAACGCAGCGGCAATCGCCTTCTGGTCGACGTGCGCGACTATGGCGCGCCGATGCCCGACGGCACCATGCCGGGCGGCAGCCTTCCGGTCAGCGACGGTCTGGATGACGATCCGCCCGAGGGCGGCTTCGGCTGGTTCCTGATTCGCGCCCTCGCCCGCGATCTTTCCTACGCGCGCGACAACGGCCAGAACCGCCTCACGTTCTTCGTCCCTCTGGGCGAGGCCTGATCCACCGCGCCCCAGACGCACCGCCCCGAAACGGTCACAAAGGGTCCAAAGTCGGGTCGCATTGAATGGCTAACCAGAGCGGGTAGCTGCAAAAGGCTTCCCTCGGCGCCGCGCTTTCAGCCCCCACCCAGCATGCGGCGCCGAGGCTCTTTGCGGCAGAACGCTCCCTTGCCTCCCCCCTATCCGAAAATCGCGTTGGCTTCCCCCGTCGCTCGGCCTAGGTTCCGTGCGACCAAGCAGGAGGGAAGAATGCGCGATTTCCAGTTGCCAGGCCGTTCGGCCGTGTTCGCCACGAACGGGATATGCGCGACGTCGCACCCCCTGGCCGCCAAGGTCGCGGTGCAGACGCTCGAGGCCGGCGGCAACGCTGTCGACGCCGCGATCGCCGGCGCGGTTCTGCTGGGCATCTGCGAACCCCACATGACCGGGATCGGCGGCGACTGCTTCGTGCTGCTGAAACCCGCGGGCGAAGACCGGATCGTCGCGCTGAACGGGTCGGGCCGGGCGCCCGCCGGGCTGAACGCCGCGGCCCTGCGCGATCGCGGGCTGTCGGCCATGCCCACCAACACCGCCGACGCCGTCACCGTGCCCGGCGCGATCGACGCCTTCTGCCGGCTGTCCGCCGACTGGGGCCGGGCGGGCCTTGCGGCCAGCCTCGCCCCCGCGATCCACTACGCCGAAGAGGGTGTGCCGGTCGGCCCCCGCAGCGCCTGGGACTGGGGCTGCACCCAAGGCAACCTGCAAGGGGACGCACGCCGTTTCTACCTGCTGGACGGCAAGCCGCCCCGCCCGGGCCAGGTGTTCCGTGCGCCGGGCCAGGCCGAGGTGCTGCGCCGCGTCGCGCGCGAGGGCCGCGCCGGCTATTACGAGGGCGAAGTGGCCGAGGACATGGTCAATTCGCTGCGCGCGCTTGGCGGCACCCACACACTGGACGATTTCGCCGCCACCGCCTGCGACTGGTCGGACCCGGTCAGCGGCACCTACAAGGGCATCGAACTGGTCGAGCATCCGCCCAACGGCCAGGGCGCGACCGCCATCCTGATAGCCAACATCCTGTCGCATTTCGACCTCCCCAACATGGACCCGCTGGGTGCCCAACGCGCCCATATCGAGGCCGAGGCCTCGAAACTGGCCTATGATGCGCGAAACCGCTTCATCGCCGATCCCGCGCACATGACCCGGCTCGATCACATGCTGTCGGCCGAAACGGCCGAACGGCTGGCCGGGCTGATCGACCCGGGCCGCGCCATGGAAAGCCCCGCCGCGCTGTCGGAATCGGTCCACAAGGACACGATCTACCTGACCGTCGTGGACAAGGACCGGATGGTGGTCTCGCTGATCTACTCGGTGTTCCACGCCTTCGGCTCGGGCCTGGCGTCGGCGAAATTCGGGATCAACTTCCAGAACCGCGGCGCCGGCTTCAGCCTCGTCGAGGGCCACCCGAACGAGGCTGGCGGCGGCAAGCGGCCGATGCACACGATCATCCCGGCGATGCTGCGCAAGAACGGCAAGGTGATCATGCCCTTCGGCGTGATGGGCGGGGCCTACCAGGCGAACGGCCATGCCCGCTTCCTGACCAACGTGGTCGATTACGGCATGCACCCGCAACAGGCGATCGACGCCGCCCGCAGCTTTACCGATGCCGGCCAGATGCAGGTCGAGCGCGGCTATTCCGACGCCGTCCGCGCCGAACTGGCCGAGATGGGGCATGACGTCGTGATCCCCGACGTGCCGATCGGTGGCGCGCAGGCGATCCTGATCGACGAGGAGACGGGCGTGATGCAGGGCGCGTCGGACCCGCGCAAGGACGGCTGCGCGCTGGGCTACTAGGCCCCGGCGCGCGGCTCAGTTCAACTGGAACTGAAGCGGATAGTGGCCATCCTCGAACTCGCCGAACAGATCGGCGAGGTCGGGGTGGTCCACCGGCTCGCCGGTGTCGTCCGGCACCAGGTTCTGTTCCGAGACATAAGCCACGTAATAGCTGTGGTCGTTCTCGGCCAGCAGGTGATAGAACGGCTGGTCCTTCGGCGGGCGGCTCTCCTCGGGAATGGCATCATACCATTCCTCGGTGTTCGAGAACATCGCGTCGACATCGAAAACCACACCCCGAAACGGGTGCTTCCGATGCCGGACCACCTGACCGAGATGATATTTCGCGCGCGTCGTCAGCATCATGTTGCAACCCCCATACCGCCACATTAAGGCCGCAACCCGGGCCATGTCCATGCGACAGGCCGCTTTTGCGGGAAACAGATTGTGAACCTTGTCCTCACAGTGCTGGAAATCGTCGCGCCGGTATTTCTTCTGGCGGGCGTTGGGTTTGCCTGGGTCAAGCTGGGTAACGAATACCGCGTGCAGTTCGTCACCCAGCTGGCCATGACGCTTTCGGTGCCCTGCCTGATCTTCACCGCGCTGATGCAAACCGAGATCGCGCCCGAGGCGCTGACCACCCTTTCGCTGGCATCGCTGGCGGCCTATGGGGCGGTGACGGTGCTGTGTTTCGCGGTGGTGGCGCTGGCGCGGCTGGACCGGCGGACCTATCTCGCACCGATCATCTTCGGCAATACCGGCAACATGGGCCTGCCGCTGGCGCTCTTCGCTTTCGGGGAAGAGGGTCTGGGCTATGCCGTCGTCGTGTTCGCGGTGATGGCGGTCTATTCCTTCACCTTCGGGATCTGGCTGGTCTCGGGCGGGGACTCGCCGCTCAAGGTGGTCAAGGAGCCTCTGGTCGCGGGCACGCTTCTGGGCGGGCTGTTCCTGTGGCGGGGCTGGGAAACGCCTGTCTTCCTGACCAACACGCTGGAACTGATCGGCCAGATGGCGATCCCCTTGATGCTGATCACCCTGGGCGTGGCCATCGCGCGGCTGCACCCCGCCCACCTGCCCCGCGCGGCCTGGCTGTCCGTGGTCAAGCTGGCATTGTGCCTGGCCGCCGCGATCGCCGTGGGGCGCTGGTTCGACCTGCCCCCTGTGGCCTTCGCCGTGCTGGTCTTGCAGATCTCCACCCCGGTCGCCGTCACCTCCTACCTGCTGGCCGAGAAATACGGCGCCGAATCCGAGGCCGTCGCGGGCCTGGTCGTCGTCTCGACCCTGTTTTCGGTGCTCGCCCTGCCCGTCACTCTCGCTTTTCTGATCTGAACCCCTCGCTTGGGCATTTTCCCGCGGGGCGATTTCGCCTATCCTGATCGGAACGACCAATAAACAAAACGAGGCTGGGGCAGATGAGCAGGGTCCTTCTCGTGGCGGTCATTCTTGCGCTTGCAGGCTGCGGCGGCGGTTATTCACCGCCGCGCGATCTCGACAATGCCTGCAGCATCGCGCGTGAGCGCCCGAAATACATGCGCGCGATGGAACGCGTCGAGCGGCGCTGGGGCGTGCCGGTGCCTGTGCAGATGGCGATGATCCACCAGGAAAGCAAATTCGTGGGCGATGCACGCACGCCGCATCGCTATGTGCTGGGCATCATTCCGATGGGCCGGCAAAGCTCGGCCTATGGCTATGCCCAGGCCCTTGACGGGACATGGGACGATTACCGCCGCGCCACCGGCAACCGCCGCGCGCGGCGCGACGATATCCGCGATGCGACCGATTTCATGGGCTGGTACATGACCCAGACGCGCGAAAAGCTGGGGATTCCGCTCTCCGACACGCGCAACCAGTATCTCGCTTATCACGAGGGCCACGCGGGTTTCGCCCGACGCAGCTATAACAGCAAGGGCTGGCTTCTGTCGGTGTCGAACCGGGTGGACGAGCGCGCCAATCTCTATAACGCGCAGTTGTTGGCCTGCCGCCGCTAGGGGGCCGGCCTTAACCGATCCGGCCGCGGTTCTCGCCGACCTGCCCGCGGTGCAGCAGCAGGTGATCCAGCAGGACACAGGCCATCATCGCCTCGCCCACGGGCACCGCCCGGATGCCCACGCAGGGATCGTGCCGGCCCTTGGTCACGATCTCGGTCGCCGCACCCGACCGGGTGATGGTCCGCCGCGGCGTCAGGATCGACGAGGTCGGCTTGACCGCAAAACGCACCACCACGTCCTGCCCGGTGGAAATCCCGCCCAGGATGCCGCCCGCATGGTTCGAGGAAAACACCGGCTGGCCGTCATTGCCCATGAAGATCTCGTCGGCATTCTCGGTGCCGGTCAGCGCCGCCGCCGCCATGCCCTCGCCGATCTCGACGCCCTTGACGGCGTTGATACTCATCATCGCGGCGGCCAGGTCGGTGTCCAGCTTGCCATAGATCGGCGCGCCCAGCCCCGCGGGTACGCCGCGCGCCACCACCTCGACCACCGCGCCCACGGAGTTCCCGTCCTTGCGCAGCCCGTCCAGGTAGTCGGCCCATTCGGCCGCGGCCTGCGCGTCGGGCACCCAGAACGGGTTCTGTTCGATCTGGTCCCAGTCGAACCGGTCGCGGTCGATCCCGTGCGGACCCATCTGCACCATGTAGCCGGTGATCCGCAGCCCCGGCGCCAGCGTGGCCAGCGCCGCCCGCGCCACGCCCCCCGCCGCGACCCGCGCCGCGGTTTCCCGCGCCGAGGAGCGCCCGCCGCCGCGGTAATCGCGAATGCCGTATTTCTGCCAATAGGTGATATCGGCGTGACCCGGGCGGAACTTCTCGGCGATGTCACCGTAATCCTTCGACCGCTGGTCGGTGTTTCGGATCATCAGCTGGATCGGCGTGCCCGTCGTCTGGCCCTCGAACACGCCGGACAGGATTTCCACCTCGTCCGGCTCGCGCCGCTGGGTGGTGAATTTCGACTGCCCGGGCTTGCGCCGGTCCAGCCAGTGCTGGATCGCGGCCGCGTCGATCTCGACCCCCGGGGGGCAACCGTCCACGGTGGCGCCCAGCGCCGGCCCGTGGCTTTCGCCCCAGGTGGTGACGCGGAACAGGTAGCCGAAACTGTTCAGGCTCATGGGCAGGCTCTCCTTTGCGCCCGGCATAGCCGTGCCGCCCGCCCCTCTCAAGCGCTTTCCCTTGCGGGCAGCGGTCGCGGGGATTACGTTCGGCCTACCTCGGGGTGCCCCGCACAGGGGCTGAGATGCGCGAATTGCGCGAACCCGTCGAACCTGACCCGGTTAGAACCGGCGGAGGAAAGGTGCCTGGACAACCTCCACCCTTGCCCCACCGCCCCGCAGATGGAGGATGACCCATGCAACTGCCGATCATCGCCGCGGGGATCTTGTGCGCCACCAGTGCCGTGGCCCAGACCCCCGTGCTGACCGTCTACACCTATGACAGCTTCATCGCGGAATGGGGTCCCGGCCCCCAGGTCGAGGCCGCCTTCGAAAAGGTCTGCGGCTGTGACCTGCGGTTCGTGGCCGCCGGCGATGGCGCCTCGCTGCTGGCCCGGCTGCGGCTGGAAGGCGACCGGACCGAGGCCGACGTGGTCCTTGGGCTTGACACCAACCTGACGGCCGCCGCCGCGGAAACCGGGCTTTTCGCGCCCCACGGCGTCGAGGCGCCCGCGCTCGACCTGCCCGTCGCCTGGGACGACACGACCTTTCTGCCCTATGACTGGGGCTATTTCGCCTTCGTCTACGACAAGACGCGCCTCGCCACCCCGCCCGACAGTTTCGACTCGTTGATCGCGGCCCCCGACGATCTGAAGATCGTGATCCAGGACCCGCGCAGTTCCACGCCCGGCCTTGGCCTTCTGATGTGGGTCAAGGCCGCCCATGGCGAGCGCGCGCCCGAAATCTGGGAAGGCCTCGCGCCGCATGTGCTGACCGTCACCAAGGGCTGGTCCGAGGCCTATGGAATGTTCACCGAGGGCGAGGCCGACATGGTGCTCAGCTACACCACCTCGCCCGCCTATCATCTGATTGCCGAAGAGGACGACACCAAGGCCGCCGCGCAGTTCGACGAAGGCCATTACCTGCAGGTCGAGGTCGCCGGCCGGCTGGCCGCGTCTGACCAGCCCGAACTGGCATGGGCGTTCCTCGACTTCATGCTGACCGACGCGTTCCAGTCGGTGATCCCGACCACGAACTGGATGTATCCCGCCGCCACACCCACCGCCGGGCTTCCGGACGGGTTTTCGACCCTGATCCAGCCCGAGACCGCGCTGCTGCTGCCCGCAGAGGAAGCCGCGGCGATACGCGACGGGGCCATCGCCGAATGGCGCGACGCGCTCAGCCGCTAGGGGCCGCGCTGCCCGCGGGGCTGCTCGCGGGCGGCGTGATGCTGGCGCTGGCGCTGGGCACGCTGGCCGCGGTGGCCTGGCGTGCCGAGGGCGCCGCGGCGCTGGGACCGGCCGACTGGGCGGCGGTGCGTTTCACGCTGACCCAGGCGTTGCTGTCGGCGGTGTTCAGCACCGCGCTGGCCATCCCGGTGGCCCGCGCGCTGGCCCGGCGCCGGTTTCCGGGCCGCGGGGTTCTGGTGACGCTGCTGGGCGCGCCGTTCATCCTTCCGGTGATCGTCGCGGTGATGGGCCTTTTGGCGGTGTTCGGCCGCGGCGGGCTGGTCAGCCAGGCACTGGCGCCCTTCGGGCTTGGCCCGCTCGATATCTACGGGCTTCAGGGCGTCGTGCTGGCCCATGTCTTTTTCAACCTGCCCCTGGCCACGCGCCTGATCCTTCAGGGCTGGCTGGCGATCCCGGCCGAACGCTTCCGCCTTGCCGCTTCGCTGGGCTTTTCACCGCGCGACATGGCCCGGCGGCTGGAATGGCCGATGTTGCGGACGGTTCTACCGGGCGCGTTCCTGGTGATCTTCCTGATCTGCATGACCAGCTTTGCCGTCGCGCTGACGCTGGGCGGGGGGCCGCGGGCGACCACCGTCGAACTGGCAATCTACCAGGCCTTCCGCTTCGACTTCGACCTCGGGCGGGCGGCGCTTTTGTCCGTGATCCAGTTCGGGCTGTGTGCAGGCGCGGCGGCACTCGCCTTTGCGGTTGCGGTCCCCGGGGCGCTGGGCACGGGGCTGGACCGGCCCTTGCTGCGCTGGGATTCGGGCGCCGCGGCGCTTCGGCTGCAGGACGCCGCATGGATCGGCCTGGCCACGCTGTTCCTTGTTCTGCCGCTTGGCATGCTCGTCCTGCGCGGGCTGGCGGGCCTTGTCGACCTGCCGCCTTCGGTGTGGCAAGCGGCCCTGCGGTCGCTGGCCGTGGCGCTGGGCTCGGCGGCGCTCACGCTGGGGCTGGCCTTGCCGATGGCGATTGCGGCGACACGGTTGGGGGGCGCGCGCGGCGCGGCATTGCAGGCCGCCGGCACCTTGGCCATCGCGGCCTCGCCGCTGGTAATGGGCACCGGGTTGTTCATCCTGCTCTATCCCGTGGCCGACCCGGTGGCCCTGGCGCTGCCCGTGACGGCGCTGGTCAACGCGGCGATGAGCTTGCCATTCGCCCTGCGCGCCCTCACCCCCGCCGTCGCCGAGGCCGAGGCCGGGTTCGGCCGGCTGGCCGACAGCCTTGGGATGACCGGGCGCGCGCGGCTGCGCCATTTGCTGTTGCCGCGCCTGCGGCGGCCCATCGGCTTCACGCTCGGGCTGTCCGCGGCGCTGTCGATGGGGGACCTCGGCGTGATCGCGCTTTTCGCCGATCCGGGGCAGGCCACCCTGCCCTTGCAGCTTTATCGCCTGATGGCCGCCTACCGGATGGAGGCCGCCGCCGGGGCGGCGCTGCTGCTTCTGGGGCTCAGCCTCGGTCTTTTCTGGGTTTTCGACCGTGGGGGGCGGCTGCGTGCTGACACTTGACCGGCTGGTGATCGAACAGGGCGACTTCCGTCTCACGGCCGACCTGTGGGTCGAAGACGGGCGGATCGTGGCCGTCCTGGGTCCCTCGGGCGCGGGCAAATCCACGCTGCTTGACGTGATCGCGGGATTTCTGCCGCCCAACGCGGGGCGTGTCCTGTGGCAGGGCAAGGACCTTGGGCCGCTCTCCCCCGGCGACCGGCCCCTGTCGATGCTGTTCCAGGACAATAACCTTTTCCCGCATCTGACGGCGGCACAAAACGTCGGGCTTGGTGTGCGGCCGGACCTGCGGCTGTCGCAAAACGACTGGCAGGCGGTCGAGGGCGCACTGGCACGGGTCGGGCTGGGCGGTCTGGGCGGTCGGGCGCCCGCCGCGCTTTCGGGGGGGCAACGGGGACGGGTGGGGCTGGCCCGGATGCTGCTGCGCGGCCGGTCGCTGATGCTTCTGGACGAACCCTTCGCGGCGCTGGGGCCGGCGCTGAAATCGGAAATGCTGGCGCTTGTCGCGAATCTGGCCCGGGAAACCGGCGCGACCGTGCTTTTGGTCACCCACGACCCCGAGGACGCACGCGCCATCGCCGAGGAAACCGTGATCGTGGCCGATGGCATGGCGCACCCACCGCGCCCGACCGCCGCACTACTGGCCGATCCGCCCCCGGCGCTGCGCGCCTATCTGGGCTAGGCCCGGATCGCCAAAAGAAAACGCGCCCCGAAGGGCGCGTTCCCGAAGATCAGTTGACCCGGTATGGGATCAGATTTCCTTCTTGGGCTTGTAGGGGGCCCAAAGCCGCTTGTTGGTCAGGTACAGCAGCACCGTCAGCACGGTCAGGAACATGACCGAGATGAACCCGGCCTCCTTGCGCGCCATCAGCTTGGGCTCGGCGGTCCACATCAGGAAGGCCGAAACGTCCTTGGCGGCCTGTTCGGCAGTCGCCGGGGTGCCGTCCGCATATTCCACGTCGTCACCGTAGAGCTGCGGCGGCATCGCGCTCCACCCCGTCGAGAAGACCGGGTTGCGGTAGTAGATCGTGCCCGCCTCGTCCTTCGTCTCGTCTGTGAAGGCCAAGAGATAGGACGTGATGTACTCGGGCCCGCCGATGCCCTTGAACAGCTGGTTCAGACCCGTGCCCGCCGGGCCATGGAAACCCGCACGCGACTTGGCCATGAGGCTAAGGTCGGGCGCGCCGGGATAGGTGCCGGCCGGGAAATGGTCAACAGGCTTGGCCGGGCGCCAATCATCGAGTTCCTCGTCGAAGATCTCGAAAGAGGCGGCATATTCCCGCATGGCGTCATCGCTGAGGCTGGGCCCGCCGGGCTCGGACAGTGCACGGAAGGGCACGTAGATCAGGCCGTGGCAGGCGGAGCAGATCTCGGTGTAGACCTGCAGACCGCGCTGAAGTTGGGCCTGGTCGTATTTCCCGAACACGCCTTCAAACGGGAAGTCGTAGTCGGTGACGTGGCCGGCGCCACCGGCGGCAAGCGCGCCGCCGGTTCCGATGGTCAGGGCGGTCAGCGCGGCGATCGTGCGTTTCATCAACATCGTTACGATCCCTTCTCTCACTCGGCGGGGCTGGTGGCGGTGCCGGTCGCAGCGCCGTCGCCATAGTGGGCGTTGAAGTCTTCCTCGATGGTGTCGGGCTGGGGCAGCGGTTTTTCGATGACACCCAGCACCGGCAGAACGACCAGGAAGTAGGCGAACCAGACCGCCGAGCCGATCAGCGCGATGGTCGGATAGATACCTTCGGCCGGCATGGCCCCCGCCCACATCAGGACGAAGAAGTCCACGACGAAGATCCAGAAGGCGATCTTGAACATCGGCCGGTAGCGGCCCGAACGCACGTTCGAGGTGTCCAGCCAAGGCACCAGCGCCATCACGATGATCGAGCCGAACATCGCCAGCACGCCGAAGAACTTGGCGTCGACCACGCCGAAGGTCAGCCAGTCGGTCAGCATCACGACCCAGACATCGCCGTCAAAGGCCCGCAGGATCGCGTAGAACGGCAGGAAGTACCATTCGGGCACGATGTGCGTCGGCGTCACCAGCGGATCGGCCATAACGTAGTTGTCCGGGTGGCCCAGGTAGTTCGGCATGAAGCCGACCACGCCGAAGAACACGATCAGCACGACGCCCAGCGCGAACAGGTCCTTGATCACGAAGTAGGGCCAGAACGGCAGGGTGTCCTTCTCGGCCTCTTCCTTGGACGCGCGGCGCACCTCGACCCCGGTGGGGTTGTTGTTGCCGGTGCTGTGGAACGCCCAGACGTGGACAATCGACAGACCCAGGATCACGAAGGGCAGCAGGTAGTGCAGCGAGAAGAAGCGCGTCAGCGTCGGGTTGCCGACCGCCGGGCCGCCCTGCAGCCAGGTCAGAAGGGCGTCGCCGACCCACGGAATCGCACCGAACAGCCCGGTGATCACGGTCGCGCCCCAGAACGACATCTGGCCCCAGGGCAGAACGTAGCCCATGAACGCCGTCGCCATCATCGCCAGGTAGATCAGGATACCGATGATCCATGTCACCTCGCGCGGCGACTTGTACGACCCGTAGTAGAGCCCGCGGAAGATGTGCAGGTACACTGCGATGAAGAACAGCGAGGCGCCGTTCGCATGCAGGTAGCGCAGGAAGTGGCCGCCGTTCACGTTGCGCATGATGTGTTCGACCGAGGCAAAGGCCATGTCGGCATGCGGCACGTAGTGCATCGCCAGCACGATACCGGTGACGATCTGCAGCACCAGCGCGAAAAACAGCACGACGCCCCAGATCCACATCCAGTTGAGGTTCTTGGGGGTCGGAATCATGATCGTGTCGTAGATCAGGCCGACGATCGGCAGGCGCCGATGCAGCCACTTCTCGGAGCCCGACTTCGGCTCGTAGTGATCGTGAGGAATACCGGACATCGGCTGCTCCCTTAACCGAGTTGGATGGTCGTCTCGTCCACGAAGGACGCGACCGGGATGTACATGTTCTCGGGCGCGGGGCCCTTGCGGATGCGGCCGGCCGAGTCGTAGTGCGAGCCGTGGCAGGGGCAGAACCAGCCTCCGAAATTACCCGACTGGTTGCCGATCGGAACACAGCCGAGGTGGGTGCAAACGCCGATCATCACCAGCCATTTGCCTTCTTCGTCCATCGCGCGGTTCGCGTCGGTGGCCGGGCCCGGCTTGTTGGGGTTGCGCGACTCGGTATCGACCAGGTCGCTCAGTTCGACCGACCGTGCCAACTCGATGTCTTCCTGCGTGCGCTGGCGGATGAACACCGGCTTGCCCAGGAACTTGACGGTCAGTTGCTGGCCCTCGACCACCGACGACACATCCACACGGATCGAGCTCAGCGCCTGCACGTCGGCAGAGGGGTTCATCTGGTCGACGAGCGGCCAGACCGCCGCCCCGGCGGTCACAACACCGGCGCCCGCCGTGGCGTAGTAAAGGAAGTCGCGGCGGGTGCCGTCGTGATCTTCTGCGTGAGACACGAGAATTTCTCCTTTCCATGACCGGAGTCCCGGTCGATTCGAAAAACGGGCCACGGGGAAAGCCCCGGCCTTTTCCCAGAGTTACCTAGCCCCCGCAATCACTTGCGTCCAGCGGACATAGCCGCGCAGCAAGGGGGGTGGGCCGGCGCGATTTCCGGTCGACTGTCGTATACGCGTCGCGTTAACGGTCAGCCAGAGGAAATTGCGCTATTCGCGCGGTTCTGAGACGTTCGACCGCACTCTGCCGCGGTTTTCGCGCCGGTTTCCATCCCCCGAATCTCACGCGGTTTTGAGGCCGCTCAGGGGCCGGGTGCCGTCTGCTCCATCGCCGGGCGGCGGGCGAATCCGGCCTCCCACGCCGCAAGCGCGTCTCGCCCCGCCCGCCAGTCCCGGTCGCCGTGGCGGAAGTCGAGATATCCCAGCGCGCAGCCCAGCGCGACCTGCGCCGCGGTCAGGGGGCCGGTCATCTGGGTCATCCAGCGCGCCTCGATGCTATCCAGCGCGCGGGCGATCTTGCCCCACTGGGCGTCGACCCAGGCGGCGCTGCGTGCCTCTTCCGGGCGGCAGCGCACCTCGTAGACCACGAGCACCGCGGCATCCATGATCCCCTCGGCGGTGGCCTCCAGCGTCAGCACCTCCCAGAGTCGGCTTTCGGGATACAGACCGCCGCCCGCCCGCGCGTCCAGATATCGGCAGATCACCCGGCTGTCGTATAGCGAAGGCCCCTCGGGGCGGGTCAGGACCGGGATCTTGCCCAGCGGATTCTCGGCCAGGGGCATCTGGGTGCTGTCCAGCGCGTGGCCCGCAGCGGGCAGGATCTCCACCTCGTCAACCTGTCCGGTCTCGATCAGCACGACCCGAACCTTCCGGCAAAAGGGCGAGGCCGGGTTATCGTAAAGCTGCATCATACGCGGCGGAAACGCACCCGACCCAGCGCGCTTGCATCGATCTCCAGGCCGGGGCCCGATTCGCCGACCCGGATCGTGCGCTTCAGCCGCGCCCCGCCATTGACCTGTTCGCCGTCCCGTCGAAGGGCAAGCCCTTCGCCAAGGTCGTCCATCGCGTCCTCGGCCCGCTGGTCGCGGTGCAAAGGTTCGCGCAGGCTGCGGATGGCATAGACGGCCACGGCGAACGCACCCATGCGAAGCGCGGTGACGGCGATCGGGGCAAGCGGCAGGGGCATCGTCGGTGACTCCGTAACGGTAACACCAAGATAGTCGGCGGCGGCGCCCCTGTCCATTCGGGCGGGTCCCCCACCGGCCGCGGTCAAGGAAAACAGACCCTATTCCGCCTGAAGGCGCGCTCCGTCATGGCCGATCACGGTTGCGGTCACGATCTGGCCCTCGGGGCGATCCGTGGCGAAATCGACCTCGGTGAACTGCTCGGTCCGGCCCATGCGCGGGTTCTCCATCAGGATGCGGTGGGTCCGGCCCAGTTGCGCGGCCAGGTGGCGGTCCACTTGCGCCGCGCCAGCCGCCCGCAGGCGCGCGGCGCGGTCCTTGATCGCATTGCCGTCCACCTGCGGCATCCGCGCGGCCGGGGTGCCGGGGCGAGGCGAATAGGGAAAGACATGCAGCCATGTCAGGTCGCACTCCCCGACCAGCCGCAGCGAGTTTTCGAACATTTCCTCGGTCTCGGTTGGAAAACCTGCGATGATGTCGGCGCCGAACGTCATGTCTGGGCGCAGGCGGCGGGCCTCGGCGCAGAACCGGATCGCGTCGGCGCGGGAATGGCGGCGCTTCATCCGTTTCAGGACCAGGTCATCGCCCGCCTGCAACGACAGGTGCAGATGCGGCATCAGCCGGCCTTCCTCGGCGATAGCGGCCATCAGCGCCGGGTCGGCCTCGATGGAATCGATCGAGGAGATGCGCAGGCGCGGCAACTCGGGCACCAGTTTCAGGATGCGCCGCACCAGGTCACCCAGCCGTGGTTCCCCCGGCAGGTCGACGCCCCAGCTGGTCAGGTCCACGCCGGTCAGCACCACCTCGTTATAGCCGCGCGCGACCAGGCGGGCGATCTGGTCCACCACGACCCCCGCGGGCACCGAACGGGAATTGCCCCGGCCGAATGGGATGATGCAAAAGGTGCAGCGGTGGTCGCAGCCGTTCTGGATCTGCACATAGGCGCGCGAACGGGTGCCGAACCCGTCGATCAGGTGGCCCGCGGTTTCGCGCACCGACATGATATCGTCGACCATCACCTTCTCGGTCGGGCCGATGAAATCGGGCTCGGCCAGCCTGGTCCAGGTCTCGGCGCGCATCTTCTCGGCATTGCCCAGGACCAGGTCCACCTCCTCCATCGCGGCAAAGCGGTCGGGTTCGGTCTGGGCGGCACAGCCGGTCACCACGATCTTGCCGCGCGGGTTCTCGCGCCGCAGGCGGCGAATCTCCTGCCGGGCCTTGCGCACGGCCTCGGCGGTCACCGCGCAGGTGTTCACGACATGCACGTTCTCCAGACCCGCGGCCGAGACCAGGTCCTTCATCGCCTCGGTCTCATAGGCGTTCAGCCGGCAACCCAGCGTGGTGAATCGGGGTGCTGCGCGGTCCATCACGCGCCCCCCAGGAAATCGGGGGTGAACACCCCGTCAAAGACATGCGCGGTCGGTCCGGTCATCCAGACCCCGTCCTCACGCCAGTCGATGCGCAACTGTCCGCCGTCCAGTTCGATCACCACGCTGCGTCCGGTCAGACCGCGACGCGCGGCGGCTACCGCGGTCGCGCAAGACGACGACCCCGAGGCCAGCGTGATTCCCGTGCCGCGTTCCCAAACCCGCATCCGCAACCGGTCGGGACCGTCCAGGTGCGCCACCTGGACGTTGGTGCGCTGGGGAAACAGCGGGTGATGTTCATGCACGGGACCGAAGGCGGCCAGGTCCACCGCCTCGGCGTCGTCCACGAAAAAGGTGCAGTGCGGGTTGCCCATGCCGGTCGCGACCGGGTCGCCCGGAATCGGCAGGTGCAGCGTGTCCATCGCCTCGGCCAGCGGAATCGACGCCCAGTCCAGCATCGGCGGCCCCATGTTGACCGAGGTCAGCCGCCCGCCCGCGTCCCGCGCCGAAAGTCGCCCGCGTTCGGTGACAAGCGTCAATTCGGCCTTGCCGGTGTCGTCCATCAGGTGCCGCGCGATGCAGCGCGTGGCATTGCCGCAAGTGGCCGAGGCCGACCCGTCGGCATTGTAGAAGACCAGCCGCGCATCGGCGTCATGCGCGGTTTCGATCACCGCCAGCTGGTCGAACCCCACGCCCCTGTGCCGGTCGGCGATGGCCGCGACAAGGCCGGACGCAAGGCCCACGGCCTGCGCGCGTGCGTCGATCACGACGAAATCATTGCCCAGCCCGTGCATTTTCATGAAGGGCAGGCCGCTGGTAAGGGGCGTCTCGACCATCGCCGGGGGATATAACGCCGCGCCCGGCACGAATCCAGCGGCACGGTGCAAAAGGCGCGGTTTTTGCCCTTGACCCCCCCGCGCGGTTTTTCTAGGGAACAGGCCTCAAGTGGGCCGTTAGCTCAGTTGGTAGAGCAACTGACTTTTAATCAGTGGGTCGCAGGTTCGAATCCTGCACGGCTCACCACTTAAGCAAGCGATATCAAGCGCTTACGCGCACGTTGGCGACGTACATGTGCGTGGCGCGCGTTGCCGGAAGCACTACGGAAGCAACGTGGTGACGAACCATGCGGCGCCATTATGATGTAACTGCGCAACAGAGCGATTCTCGTCTGCCGCCTTCACAGTGGCCCGTTCCCCTCGCCGATACAGGGTGACATCGTCTAGAGCGTTCTAAATCTTCCAGCCAAAGGGCTTCTCCCGGCCCTCTCCGGACCTTCGCCAGGTTCGGCTTCGCTGCGGCGCGGCCCGTCATACCAGCCATTCGCTGCGCCTGCGAAGCCGGGCATCCGGCGCACCGCACATCGCGGGGTACTGCGAATACCCGACACAAACCATCAGATGTCGCAGGCCAGCCCTATTCCGCCCCTCGTGCCCAGTGCAGCGTGAACGGTGGCGCCGGGGCGGGGGGGCCGACTCCAGGCGTTCACCGTGAAGGCTGGCGCTCAAAGGGATTTCATCAAACCGGACATTTAGCCGCAGCACTATCTGGACACACAGACCCACCTCGGGTCGTGACGTGAATTAGGTTGGGCCGCAGGACGCCTGCCAGAAATCAGGTGGAGAACGCGCGCTAGGCGAACGACCTTTACACGAGTGTCATGCATCCCTGCTCACTTGAGCACTGTGAGGT
>JBNGDM010000026.1:0-19698 GCA_049975105.1 Rhodovulum sp.
TCTCCAGCCTGTGCGGGCTGACCATCGCGCTGTTCGCGGCGCAGATGTTGTTGCGGCGGCGCCATGCCTGGGCGCCGCGCTGGATCGCCCGGCGGCGCGTCTCGTCGGACCGGGTGCGCCGGGCGGTGGCCTGGCTGCGCGGCCCGGCGCGGCGGCTGGAATGGGCGGCGCGCCCGCGGCTGGGCCTGCTGGTCGGCCCACCCGTCGTGCCGCTGCTGCAGGCCGCCTGTCTCCTGGCCGGGTTGGCGGTTCCCTTCCTGGAACTGGTGCCGTTCTCGTCGTCGCTGCTGGGGCTTTCGGTGGTGATGCTGAGCGTGGCGATGCTGACGCGCGACGGTCTGCTGGCGCTGGCCGGCCTTGCGCCGTTCGCAGGCGCCGCGGCCATCGTCGCGGCGCTAGTTCCGTGACGCAGTGACCCGCGCGGGGTGCCCTGACGGTCTGAAGATCAAGTGGTGAGCCGTGCATGATTCGAACCTGCGACCCACTGATTAAAAGAACGCCCGGGAGCGTTTCTCCGGTTTTCGCCAGACTTCGTCACACTGACAAAAATGAAATGAAACCATATATTTAACTTGATCACCCTTGCGCCTGAGATTCATGAGTAACGCCAGAATTCGCCGTCAGTTGCTTCCGTATAGCTTCCGGAAGCAGCGCCGGAAGCAGGGAGTGTTCTGGATATGTTCAAGCTCACCAAGCGCACAGTTGAAGGGCTGATCGTCGAGGCCAAAGACTACCTGGTGTGGGACCGGGACATGCGCGGGTTCGGAGTGCGCGTCTATCCGTCCGGCAAGAAGACCTACCTGATCCAATACCGCACTGGGCGGCGCACACGACGCATTACCATCGGCCAGCACGGCGTTCTGACCGCCGATGAGGCACGGACGAGGGCAAGGCAGCTCCTGGGCGATGTTGCGCGCGGGGCGGACCCCTCAGCGGAAAAACAGGCCAAGATGCGCGCCCCGACCGTGGCAGGACTCTGTGACCGCTTTTTGGAAGAATATGTCGACCAGCACTGCAAGCCGACGACCGCGCGGGACTATCACAGCATCATCCGCCGCTTCATTCGGCCCCGGCTTGGACCGCTCGCGATAGCCGAGGTGACAAGGGCCGATGTCGTGGCCTTTCATCACGCCTTGCGCGACACGCCCTATCAGGTCAACCGCGCGGCCAGCATGTTGTCGAAGCTCTTCAACTTGGCTGAGGATTGGGGACTGCGGCAGCCGGGATCGAACCCGGCTCGGCGGATCAAGAAATTCCGAGAGGAAGAAAAGAAACGCTATCTTTCGGATGAGGAACAGATGCGGCTTGGCGAAGTGCTCGCCGAGGCATTGGAAGAAGGAACAGAGACCATCTATGTGGTCTCGGCCATCCTCCTGCTGATCTATACGGGATGCCGCCTCAACGAGATTCTGACGCTACGCTGGGACTATGTGACCAGTCACCATTTGGAATTGCCCGACAGCAAGACGGGGCGCCGCCGTATCCCCCTACCACGGGAGGCCCATGACCTCTTGATGGAACTGCCCCGTGAGGAGGGCAATCCGTTTGTGATCTTGGGCGGGGTAGATGGCCAACCCTTGGTGAACCTGCAAAAGCCATGGCGGCGCATTCGGGCGCGCGCCGGGATCGAGGATGTCCGCATTCACGATCTGCGGCATACCTATGCCTCTGTCGCGATGAAAGACGGGATCGACCCGTTCACGCTCAAGGAGATCATGGGGCATAAGAATCTGACGACGACCCTGCGCTATGCTCACCTTGCGGATGAGGCCGTGCAGCGTGCGGCAGGATCGGTAGCGGCCAGGTTGGCACGCGCTGTACGCAAGGATGCGCGGGAACGCCCGGCGCTGCGTGTCGTTCGGCAATAAGCATCCAAGGCTATGATTCGGCCCTCGTCCCTGAAGTAATGAATTAAACGTCGTGTTGCCCCCACATCGTATCGGCTCGGCTTCAAATCGCGCTTAGCTACGAAACATAGGCAAATTGTCCGATCCCAATTAAACAGGCCCCCATGCTACGCTTTGATCTTACCGCCTATTACAGCCTGTTGGATGCGTTCGACCTAACGGGCCGTTTGATGTTTCCGAAGGATTGGACCGGGGAAGAAGCTTGGGCCCGTGACAGTGAGAGCTCTGACGCGGTCCGAACGCGGCGGAAAGAGCCGTTCGCGGAAATCGCTGCGGTACAAAGAGAGAAGACCTCCTTGCAAGAAGTGATGGGTATGGACCTGTCTGACAGCGAGTTTCAGGAAACGAGCGATAGTCTCGGCCGATTGGGTGCGCGCTTGAAGGAAGCCAGGTCGGCACTCGCGCAGCCTACAAGTTCAAGATCGGGCTGATCACCGCGACGATCTGGGACAATGACGGATTCCACTCCGTCGATTTCTCGCGTGGCTACAAGACGGCGGAAGGCGACTGGCGGTCGAGCAGTTCCTTCGCCCATAACGACCTGCTGAACGTCGCCAAATGCGCTGAACGCGCCGAGAAATGGATCGCCAGGCAAAAGGCGATGGGCCACGAATAACCGGCGCCGGGCAGACCTGCCCGGCCCCAAAACCAAAGCTGCCCCGCCGGAGGCACCTTTGAGGGCGCGCCAGCGCCCACCCTTCACAAAAAACCAACCCACCCAGAGCGGCGACGCCGCCAGAGGGGGGTGATTGTAGCACCCCCCTCTAGAAATACAGAAAGGACCGTAACCCCCATGCAGATCGTTCACCGCGGTTTCGACACCATCGCGCTTTCCATCCAGGCCAATATCCCGCCCGAGCTGTTCGACTATCTCGACGCCGAACGCGAGAAGGCGGAAGAAGCCCGCGCGCCCGTTCCGGTCAGCTATGGCGGCGCCGAGTTCGATCTGCTCCACCACGGTGGCAACGGCTATCGCTTCATTCTCAAGGGCGGGCCGCTGGACATCACATGGTTCTTCAAGAAACCGAACGCGCGCGACCCCTGGGGCATTCGGCTTTCGGTGGGCTCCACGCTGCTGGCCACCCAGGGGCTCGGCTATGCCGGCGCGCAGATCGACAGAACGCTGCAACGGCTCGGCATCCGCTATGGCGCGCATCAGGTCAGCATCGGCCGGGCGGATTTCTGCGTCGATATCCTGGCGCCCGAGTTCGAGCTGGTGCCGGAGAACTTCGTGATCCACAGCCACGCGACCCGAACGCGTCCCGTCGGAGGGTAGACCCCGATATGCAGGTTCTTGATCGGCTTGCGCACCAGTTCGACCGACAGACCGGCGACCTCGATCACCTCAGTATTCGTCATGGGTCCGGATGATCTCGATGATGCGATCCACGGTTTCATCGTCTTCCAGCGCCTCCGCCAATTTCCGCCGGAGCATCCTTTCCTTCATCCTGTTGCCGCGCCACCCGGTCTGGGCCGTCTCGCGGATAACCTGATCGACCGCTTGTGCCCGGTCTTCGTCCCGGTCGAGGTTGTCGTAGAGCGCCTTGCGGCCGGGCGTGTTCATTGTTGCCGGGTAGGCCCCACCATGACCGGCCTTCACCGCACGGACCAGTTCCGCGATCCTCTTGAGGTATTCCGCGTAGGCGATGGCGTCGTCCCGGCGTTTCTTTACCAGATCGGTCAGCAACTCCGACATCCTCTCATAGAATTTCGGGTTCACCGGGGTCTCGTCGGTGATCACCCGGCGGACATTGTTCTCGATCGCCTCGGCCACGTTCTCCCGCCTGCCTTTCATGGCCTGAGAGAGCGCCCCTTCGGCTTCCGCACCCTTGCTGGCGACCAGGTCGATCAGGCTGATATCGTCGAGATGCGAGATCACCTCGGTCTCGTCAGCCTTGATGTAGGTGTCGATCAGGTGCCGCATCGCGGGTTCGAACTGCTTCATGTCTACCGCATCTCCGCTGTGGAGGCGGACCGCATCGCGCAGCGCGATGGCATGGTCGACCTCACCGCGATACTGAGCAAGCTCCAGATCATTTACGCCAGAGGCAGCCGGATCCTCGGCGGCGGCGGCGAATGCCCGGTCACGAACCCGCCGCCCGCATCGGTAAGGTCGCGATCCTCCATCCCCTCGGGCGGGCGGGCGCCCAGGCCGATCACCCCGTTTTCCGCCTGGAAGAAGACATGCAGATCGTCGGGCACGCAGCCGGCCACCATCGAAGGCAGCCCGATCCCGAGATTGACCAACATGCCCTCGCGCACCTCTTGGGCGACGCGGCGGGCGATGATTTCCTTGGCGTCCATCAATGCGCCCTTTCCAGGATGTAATCGACCAGAACGCCCGGCGTTTTCACCGCGTCGGGCGGGATCACCCCGACAGGCATGATGTGATGCGGTTCGGCGATCACCGTGTCGGCGGCCAGCGCCATGATCGGATTGAAGCTATGGGCGGTCAGGCTGTATTCCAGATTGCCCACGTAATCGGCCTGTCGCGCATCCAGCAGGGCGAAATCGCCGCGGACCGGCTTTTCCAGCAGGAATTTTCGCCCGTCGATTTCCAGTACCTGCTTGCCCTCCTCGACCAGCGTGCCCACGCCGGTCGGCGTCAGCACCCCGCCCAGCCCCACGCCGCCCGCGCGGATTCGTTCGACCAGCGTTCCCTGGGGAACCAGTTCGACGGCCATCTCGCCACCATCATCTTTTTCTGGGTCACGGGGTTCAGGCCGATATGGCTGACGATGGCGCGGTCGACCGGCCCGGCATCGATCAACTTGCCCACACCCTCGCCCGGGCGGCAGGTGTCGTTGTTGACAAGGGTCAACCCCCCCACCCTGCGCGCCACGATGGCGTCGATCAGCCGGTGGGGCGAACCAACCCCCATGAACCCGCCGATCAGCAGCACCGCGCCCTCGGGGATCATCTCGGCGGCCTCTTCCGGTTTCAGTGCGGTCTTCACGCGGTCGGCTCCCGTGCTTCGGCCGTGCCGGACGCGGCGTTCGGGGTGGGCTGCGCCGGGGCCAGCGGGTCGTCCGCGACGTCCCCCGTTACCGGCTCCAGCTCCAGCACCGAACGAAACCGGTTCAGCATCTCAAGAGTGTGCGGCGCCATTTCATCGATCGGACCCGGCACATATTGCGCCACGCGACAGGCCAGCTCGCGCTCGTCGCGGGACTTGAGCAGGAGGGGCAGCGTGGCAATCGCGCCCTCGGGATCGTAGGTCACGATCAGGGACTGTTCATGGATGATCCGGGCGCGCGAATCCATCGTCAGCGCGGCAAAGGGCGCGTCCTTGTTCAGCACCCGCGCCGAGCGTTCCAGCCGGTCGCGCCGCACCGCGCCCCGGCTTTCGGCCAACAGCACCAGCATGCGGATCACCGCCTCGACAAAGCCGCCCTGGTCCATGTGAGACAGCACCGTCTGCACCATCGGCAACGCGCGCAGTTCTTCTACCGTCTTGCGGGTGCGGCGCACCGCCTCAGGCGATCCGAAGGTCCGCGCCCAGGGGGTGTTCCAGATTGCGAAGAACGTCATCTCGTAGGCTGCGTCGCGCATGTCGCGGCCAAGGTCGATCCACTGTTCGGTGATGTCGGCCGCGAACTTTTCCATCAATAGGAACGGATTGTCCGGCGCCGCCATCGTGCGGTCCGCACGCACGCGCTTGGCCGTGGCGGTGATCGGCGCCAGCGCGGGATTCAACGAAGACAGCGCGGCGCGCTGGGCGCGAAGCGGGTGGAACTTGCGCGTCGCCTCGGCGATCTCGGGGCTGACCATGCTGCGCAGTACGGGCCGGATCATCGTGTCATAGGCTTCGGACTGCATCCGGCTGGCCCGGCTGACGGCGGCAAAAGCATCCTCTTCGGCTCGGTCTCCCGACAGCTTGCCCAGATCCTCGAATGTGCGTTCGGCGAAGGACACCAGGAACTTCTTGTCCTGCCCACGGCCCTCGGTCCCGTCGATCTTCATCTCGTAAAGCCCCGGGGCCAGCGCCTCGATCGTCTTAAGGGTCGAGGACACCTCGGTATGTTCCTTCTTGGCGATCTTGGACGAGACGAAGATGCCCAGATGGCCCACCTCTTCGTGCACCATGTAGACGATGCGCTGGCCGCGGATACGGATCTCGTCGACATTCGCATAGGCATCGAGGATCCAGTTCAGCGCCTGCTGCGGCGGCGTGATGTTGTCGCCATGGCTGGCGAAGACGATGATCGGTGCACGGATCTGCTTGATATCGACCAGCCGTCCGGGTTCCAGCATCGCGGTGTTCTTGGTCAACCGGTTACCGACGAAAAGCTGTTCCACGATCCAGCGGATCTCGGGCTCGTTCAGCATGAAGAACCCGCCCCACCAGCGTTCGAACTCTAGGAACCGTTGCACCGAGGCTTCGTCGTCGACGGTTGCGAACATGTCGTAATACTTGCGGAACCAGGTGCGGCCAGGGTTCAGCATCTCGAAATTCATCACCAGGTTGGCACCGTCGAACGTGCCCCCGCCCAAATCCGACCAAAGCATCGGCTGCCACGTCCCGCCCAGCAGGCCGCCATTGTAACGCATCGGGTGGCGGCCCACCTCGCCGGACCACGTGGCTGCCGGGGCGCCGTTCAGAACGATCGGCCCGGTCAGATCGGGATTCGTCGCCGCCAGAAGCAGAGTCGCCCAGCCGCCCTGGCAATTGCCGGTGATCACCGGCTTGGATGCCTCGGGGTGGCGGCGCGTGACTTCCCGTACGAACTCGGCCTCGGCGCGGGTGACATCGGCCAGCGTCTGGCCGGGTTCGGGGTCGCGTTTGAAGGCGACGAAATAGACCGGGTGACCATCCCTCAGCGCGACGCCCACCTGGCTGTCGGGCTTGAACCCACCGATGCCGCCGCCATGGCCCGCGCGCGGATCTATGATGATATAGGGCCGTTTATCCGCGCGCACCTCGCAGCCCTCTGGCGGGAGGATCCGCAACAACTGATAATTGCACGGATGGTCCAGATCGGCACCGTCCAGGATCACCTCGTAATCGTAGATCAGCACCGGCGGACAGCCCGCCGCCTCGTGCGCGCGAAAGATATCACCGCGCCGGCGCAAGACGTCCATCGTCAGGATCCAGCGTTCGGCCGCATCACGCAAATAATCGCGGTAGGACAAGGCCAACCGCGCAGGCTCCCTGTCGCCCGAGGTTTCGCGCACCTGGCCCAAAAGCCAGCCGAAGTCTTGCGCCAGTTTGCGTGCCCGGCGGGTATGGGTGTCGTAGATCGCACTGCCGTGACGCTGCGCGACCCGGCGCAGCAGGTCGGCATTCGCGAAGGCCCCATCGGCCTGGCCCCCCGCCAGGCCAAGCCTGTCCCGGGTCAACTCGCCGGTGCCGCCCACCAGGGCGTTCAACATATCGGACACGTCGAAATCCGCCTTGTGATGCGCGTGTCGGGTCATGGGCGGCTCCTTCATGCGACGATGGAATAACCGCCATCGACGGGATGTACCCCGCCGGTGACGTTCGAGGCCTCGCGGCTGGCAAGAAAGGCGCAATAGGCGCCCACATCCTCGATGGTGGCCAGGTGATGGGTGGGAGCGCGGCGCGCGGCGGCGTCCAGCAATTCGTCGAATTCCGCGATCCCCGAGGCCGCCCGCGTGGCCAGTGGCCCGGGGCTTAGCGCATGCACCGAAATACCCTTGGGTCCCAATTCGGCGGCTGCATAACGCACCGCAGATTCTAGCGCGGCCTTGACCGGACCCATGATGTTATAGTGCTCGACCACGCGGGCCGCGCCCTGGAACGATACGGTGATGCAGGTGCCTCCCTCCGGCATCAATGGTTCGGCGCGGCGAATCATCCGCAGGAAGGAGTGCACCGAGATATCCATTGCCAGCGCGAAGCCCTCGGCCGAGCAATCCACGACACGGCCGTGCAGGTCGTCACGCGGGCAAAAGGCGATGGAATGCAAAAGCGTGTCCAACCGCCCCCAGCGATCCGCGATCTCGGCGAATAGCGTTTCCATCCCGGCCTCGTCGCGCACGTCCAGCGGGCGCATGATCTCGGCCCCGACCTCTTCGGCCAGCGGGCGAACATGGGGTTCCGCCTTGTTGTTCAGCCAGGTCACCGCCAGCCGCGCACCCTGCGCGCGCAGGGTGCGGGCACATCCCCAAGCGATTGAATTCGCGTTCGCGACGCCAACGACCAGCGCCGTCTGACCTTCGAGAGAAAACATGCCGCCCCCTTCATTTTGCAGGTGCAGCATAGGGCCGCCATGTTGCGGTCATATTACAGGAATGCGGTTCGATCCGGGCGGGGCCTGCGCTGCACCGTTCAAGTCCGGTCGATTGGGGCAAGGCGCATGGGCCGACATGCCGGCCATCCTGCGATTGTCGCAAGGCAAGGCACAATACGGCGCGCAGGATCCGAGCATTTCGCGAACGGTTCCAAAAAACCGTCATGAAGCGCTGCTACGGGACGATCCCACGGCCTGCGTTTGTGGTGGAAAGCGGGCTTTTTCTGGACGCGATTCTGATCCTTTGGGGGACTTTCCATGACGACGCTCGCCATTTTCCGGTCTGACCTCGTGATTACCGGGGTTATCGACGGCCCGCTTTCGGGCGGCCTGCCCAAGGCGATCGAGCTATACGTGCTGAACGATATCGCGGACCTCTCCGCCTACGGGCTGGGCTCGGCCAACAATGGCGGCGGCAGCGACGGCCAGGAATTCACCTTCCCCGCGGTCGCGGCCAGCGCGGGCAGCTATATCTATGTCGCGACCGAGACGACCGGCTTTACCTCCTTCTTCGGGTTCGCGCCCGACTTCACCAGCGGTTCGGCCGCTTCGATCAACGGCGATGACGCGATCGAGCTGTTCAAGGACGGCGAGGTGGTCGACCTGTTCGGCGACCCGAACACCGATGGCACGGGCGAAGCGTGGGACCATCTCGACGGCTGGGCCGCGCGCAACCCCGGCACCGGCCCCTCGGCCACGTTTGACGCGGCCGACTGGACCTTCTCGGGCACCAACGCGCTGGACGGTGAAACCGACAACGCGACCGCCGCGACGCCCTTCCCGCTGGCCGGTTACGGCATCCCCCAGCCGCTGGTCATCAACGAGGTCGTGGGCAGCACCACCGGCGCCGATGTCGAGTATATCGAACTGGTCGGCGCGCCGGGCACCGCGCTGGACGGGCTGAGCCTGATCGTCGTCGAAAGCGATGCAGGCACCTCCACCGGCGCCATCGACTTCCAGTACGATTTCGAAACCGGCGACATGATCGGCGAGAACGGCTTCCTTCTGCTGGGCAACGCCTCGGTCGCCGCGACCTATGGCGTCACGCCGAACATCATCATCCCCGACAATTCCATCGAGAATTCGAGCTACACGATCGCGCTGGTCGAAACCGCCTCGATCACCGGGACCACCGTCACCGGCACCGAAACCGTGATCGACAGCGTCGGCGTGACCGATGGGGACGAGGGCGATTTCTTCGCCTTCGACGCGCCGGTCGTCGGCCCCGATGGCAGCTTCCTGCCCGCGGGCGCCTTCCGCGTCGAGGATGGCGTCGACACCGACAGCTCGGGCGATTTCGGGATTTCCAGCTTTGGCAACGATCCCACCGTGAACACGCCCACCGCGGGCACCTTCACCTCGGGCACCACCTATACCGACCGTTTCGTGCACGAGGTGCAGGGCAGCACGGACCTTGCCGATGGCACGCTGGTCGGCGTGGCCGGTGCGGCCGATGAAAGCCCGCTCCTGGGCGAGGCGGTGCGGGTGCAGGCGGTCGTCACCCAGGTCTTCCCGGGTCTCGGCGGCTTCTACGTGCAGGAAGAGGACGCCGACGCCGATGCCGACGCGTTCTCGTCGGAGGGCGTGTTCGTGGCCTCGGGAGCCAGCGTCGCCGTGGGCGATCTGGTGACCGTCGAGGGGATCGCCGCCGAGTTCGAGGGTGAAACCCGCATCAATGCCGACAGCGTGGCCATCGACGGCACCGCGGCCCTGCCCGCGGCCACCGTCATCGAATTCCCGACCGCCACCGTCTTGCAGGACGCCGATGGCGATTATGTCGCGAACCTCGAAGCCTATGAGGGCATGCTGGTTACGATCCCCGAGGACATGTCGGTGACCGAGATGTTCCAGCTCGACCGGTTCGGCACCCTGCGGCTGAGTTCCGAGGGGCAGCTTGAAACCTTCACCCAGTCGAACATGCCCAGCGTTGCGGGCTATGCCGAGCATCTGAAGGACGCCGCCGCGCGGTCGATCGTGCTGGATGACGGGCTCGACACCCAGAACCCCGACCCGATCACCGTTCCGCGCCTCGGCGCCGATGAAACGCTGGATGCGGGCGACGTTCTGCGGATGGGCGATGTCTATTCCGGGCTCACCGGCGTTCTGGGCTATTCCGAGGACGGCCAGAGCAGCAGCGAAGAACCCGAATACCGCATCCACCAGCCCACCGAGGGCACGCTGACCAACGTCAACCTGCGCGAGGCGAGCCCGGCGGATGTGGGCGGCACCCTGACCGTGACCGCCTTCAACGTTCTGAACTACTTCACCTCGATCGACGGGGTGGACGGGCTGACCGGCCCGGCCTCCGACCAGAATCCGCGCGGCGCCGATGACCTGTCCTTCGACGGGCTGTCGGAATTCGACCGCCAGCAGGCCAAGCTGGTCGCCGCGATCAACGAGATCGCCGCCGATGTCGTCGGCCTGATCGAGATCGAGAACGATCCCATGGGCTCGACCTCGCTGATCGCGCTGACCTCGGCGCTGAACGCCGCGGGCGGCACCTACGGCTATGTCGATGCGGGCACCATCGAGGGCGCGATGGGCGGCACGCTGGAAGGCGACGCGATCAAGGTGGGCTTCCTCTACGACACCACCACGGTCGAGCTGACCGGCACCCACGCCATCCTCGACGAAACCGTCGATGCGCGGTTCCAGACGGTCGGCGTCCAGCGCCCCGCGCTCGCCCAGACCTTCACCGAGATCGCCTCGGGCGAAAACTTCACCGCCGTCGTCAACCATTTCAAGTCGAAGGGGTCCGTGGTGAACGGCGAGGCCGCCATCGGCGACGGTCAGGGCAACAACAACCCCACCCGCACCGAGGCCGCCGAGGCGCTGGTCGACTGGCTGGCGACCGACCCGACCGGCTCGGGCGATGACGACTTCCTGATCCTGGGCGACCTGAACGCCTATGCCATGGAAGACCCGATCCGCGCCATCCTCGAAGGCGCCGACGACGTCACCGGCACCGAAGACGACTACACCAACCTCGCCGCCACCTATGACGCAGGGGCCTATTCCTACGTGTTCGACGGGCAGACCGGCACGCTGGACTACGCGCTGGCCAATGAAAGCCTCGCCGCGCAGGTCACGGGTGCTGCGATCTGGAACATCAACGCGGACGAACCCGACGCCATCGACTACAACCTCGATTTCGGCCGACCGGGGAACCTCTACACCCCCGATGCCTTCCGCTCGTCGGACCATGACCCGATCGTGGTCGGGCTCGACCTCGGCGGCCCGGCGCCGCTGAACGTCACCAAGCTCGCCCAGTTCAACTCGACCGTAGGCGCGGGCGGGTCGGAAGTCGTGGCCTTCGAGGATGGTCGCTTCTACGTCACCAACGGCGCGGCGAACCGCATCGACGTCTTCACGCTGGCCGATGGCAAGGTGGACGAGATCGACCTCGGCGGGCTCGGCGACATCACCTCGGTCGCGGTCAAGAACGGTCTCGTGGCCGTGGCGCTGGGCAATGGCGAAGACGCCGGCAAGCTGGCGCTGATCCCGGCCGACGACCTGGCCGACGTCACCGCGCTGAACATCGGCGTCGGCCCCGATATGGTCACCTTCTCCGAGGACGGCACGCAGGTCTACGTCGCCATCGAGGGCGAACCGGGCGACAGTGTCGATCCCAAGGGCGGCGTCGCCATCGTGACGCTGGCCGGCGCCACCGTCCAGACCGCTACCTTCGACGCGTTCGACGCCCAGGTGGACGCCCTGCGCGACGCGGGCGTGCGCATCTTCCCGGGCAAGCTGCCCTCGACCGATTTCGAGCCGGAATACATCGCCATCGACCCGCAGACCGGCGAATTGCTGGTGACCCTGCAAGAGGCGAACGCGGTGGCCGTCATCGACCCGGCCTCCGCGACGGTCACCGAAATCCGCACGCTGGGCACCAACGATCATTCGGTGGCGGGCAACGGCATCGACGCCTCAGACCGCGACGGTGCGATCAACATCGCCACCTGGCCGGTGCAGGGCCTGCGCATGGCCGACGCCATCGCCGCCTTCGAGATCGACGGCCAGACCTACTACGCCACCGCCAACGAAGGCGACGCCCGCGACGAGGATGTGCGCGTCGAGGACCTGGTGCTCGATCCGACCGCCTTCCCGAACGCGGCCGAGCTGCAACTGGAAGAAAACCTCGGCCGTCTCGAAGTGCCGGGCAATATCGGCGACACGGACGGCGACGGCGATATCGACGTGCTCTACAGCTACGGCTCGCGCAGCTTCACGATCTACGATGCCGACGGCAACGTGGTCTATGACAGCGGCGATTTCTTCGAACAGTATATCGCCGCGAACTTCCCCGACCGCTTCAACTCCACCCAGGCCACCCAGGCCGACCCGACCGGCGACGAGAACCGGTCCGATGCCAAGGGCCCCGAGCCCGAGGCCATCGCCGTGACCGAGGTCGAGGGCCGGACGCTGGCCATCGTCGGCATGGAGCGCGACAGCGGGCTCTTCATCTTCGATATCTCGACCCCGGCCAGCCCGGAATTCCTCAGCTATGTCGATGGCGTGGCGGGCGGCGATTACCGCCCCGAGGTGATCGAGGTGATCGCACCCGGCGAAAGCGCCACCGGCCGCACCGAGATCGCCGTGTCCTATGAGGAAAGCGGCACCACCTCGGTGTTCGAACTGACCTTCGAAGAGCCCTCCGATCCGGCCGATTTCGGCGAAGGCGGCGGCACCGCCGAGCCCCTCGACCCGGCCGATTACGGCTTCGATTTGCAGATCACCGAGATCTGGCCCGGCAACGAACCCGGCGACAACCTGACCTCGGACTGGATCGAGGTGACCAATTTCGGCGACGTGGCCTGGACCTCGGGCGTCGATCCCGACCTCTTCTACGACGACGAAAGCGCCGAGCCGGTCGATGCCGACCCGATCGAGGGCATCGCCTCGATCGCGCCCGGTGAATCGGTCGTGGTGCTGATCGACGACGCCGACGCGGTGGCCGAATTCACCGCCGCCTGGGGCGATCTGCTCGATCCGGCCACCCAGATCGGCTGGAGCGACGGGGCGGGTCTCGGCCAGGGCGGCGATGCCGCCACGCTGATGTTCGGCGCCTTCGAGGAACGCGCGACCCTCGACAACGAAGCCTATCCGGATGCCGAGGATTTCGGCGGCCAGTCCTACGACCCGACGCTGGGCGCCTTCTCCGTGGACGGGGTGTCCGGCGCGGTCGCCACAGCCACCGTGAACGACGAAGCGCAGCCCGCGGTCGGAACCCCCGGCGCGCTGCCCATGGAAGAGCCGATGACCTACACGCTCGAACTTCTGCACATCACCGACCAGGAGCCGCTGAACCTCGACGGCACCTTCTCCGACATCGTCAACGCCTCGGCGATCCTGAACGCGCTCGACGCCCAGGACCTCGGCAATGACGGCATCGCCGACAACACGATCCGCCTGTCCTCGGGCGACGCGGTGATCCCGGGCCTGTTCTACGACGCCTCGGCCGCGGTCTTCGGCTCGGCCGGCATCGCCGATATCCAGCTTCAGAACGAAATGGGCTTCGAGGCCATCGCGCTTGGCAACCACGAGTTCGACAAGGGCACCGCCGAGCTTGCGGCGCTGCTCGACGGCTCGGCGCCGGGCGATTTCTCGGCGCTGGTCGGCTCCACCCTTGAAGGGCTGGATTTCACCGGCACCGCCATGCCCTACCTGTCCTCCAACCTCGATTTCTCGACCGACGCGAACCTCGCGCCGCTGGAAATCGCGGGCGGGCAGGCGCCGCAGGGCAATGCCGTCACCTCCTCGACCGTGCTCGAAGAGGGCGGCGAAAAGATCGGGGTCGTCGGCGCCACCACGCCGACGCTCGCCAGCATCTCCAGCCCCGGGTCGGTCGGCGTTTCACCCTCGCCCTTCGACTCCGACCCGACGCCGGAACAGCTCGACGCGCTCGCCGCCGGGATCCAGGCCGAGGTCGACGCGCTGCTCGCCGCCAATCCCGACATGAACAAGGTCATCCTGCTTGCCCACATGCAGCGGATCGGCATCGAACAGGAACTGGCCGCGCGGCTGACCGATGTCGACGTGATCGTCGCGGGCGGCTCGAACACCCGGCTCTTCGACGCGGATGACCGGGTGCGCGAGGGCGACACCGATCAGGGCACCTACCCGATCCTCGTCGAGAACGCGGGCGGCACCACCACCGCGGTGGTCAACACCGACGGCAGCTACAAATATGTCGGCCGCCTCGTGATCGAGTTCGACGAAGACGGCAACATCATCCCCGAAAGCTACGACGCGACCGTCTCGGGCGCCTATGCCACCGACGCCGAGGGTCTGGCCGCGCTCGACGCCGAGGGCCTGATCGACCCCGAGGTGCAGGCCATCGTCGACGCCATCGAGGCGCAGGTCGTCGCGACCGAGGGCAACGTGTTCGGCTATTCGAAAGTGTTCCTGAACGGCAACCGCGCGGGCGACTTCACCGCCGACGATCCCGACGGCGTGCGCACCCAGGAAACCAATCTCGGAAACCTGACCGCCGATGCGAACCTGGCCGCGGCGCAGGAGATCGACCCGACCGTGGTGATCTCGCTCAAGAACGGCGGCGGCATCCGGGCCTCGATCGGCGAAACGGTCGTGCCCCCGGGCGGCACCGAGTATCAGCGCGTCGCCAACCAGGAAGTCCGCGACAGCGACGGCAACATCGTCAAGGCCGAGGGCGGCATCAGCCAGAACGACATCGCCACCACGCTCGCCTTCAACAACGGGCTGGTGATGATGACGCTGACCAAGGCCGAGATCGTCGACATCCTGCAACACGCCGTCAGCGGGCTGCCCAATGCGGCGGGCCAGTTCCCGCAGATCTCGGGGCTGCAGTTCAGCTTCGACCCCGACCTGCCGGCGGGCGACCGTCTGGTCAATGCCGCCGTCACCGATGCCGAGGGCAACGACATCGCGGTGCTGATGCGCGACGGGGCCATCGTCGGCGACGCGGCCGAGGAATTCCGGGTGGTGACGCTCGACTTCCTCTCGGCGCCGCGCTTCGACGACGACGGCAACTTCATCGGCGCGGGCGACGGCTATCCGTTCCCGAACACCAACACCGACCCGACCGTCGGCGAGGTGGGCGATGCGGATGTCATCGCGCGGGTGAACAAGGTGTTCATGGAGCAGGAGGGCGTCCAGACGGGCGATGCCACCTTCGCCGATGACGGCACCGAACAGGACGCGCTGGCCGAGTATCTGGACGACTTCTTCGGTCAGGACACCATGGCCTTCGACCTGGCTGATACCGGTCCCGAGGCCGACCTGCGCATCCAGAACCTCGCCTTCCGCGAGGACACCGTTCTGGACGCGCCCGAGGTGAACGTCATTCTCGGCGACGGCGCCCGCGACCGGCTGGTCGGCACCGACGCGGCCGACGTGTTCGTCTCGGGCGAAGGCAGCTACGAGACCATGACCGGCGGTGGCGGGGCCGATGTGTTCGTCTTCGGCGCCGAGGCGCTGAACGGTATCCGCGAACGCGACATCATCACCGATTTCGAGATGGGCGTGGATGCCATCGCGCTGGAGGCTGGCGTCAGCGTCGCCTCGATCCGCGAGGCTGGCAATTCCGTCATCATCTATCTCGACGATCCGATGGGCCGCGACGATGCGATTTTCGTCCGGGGCGAGGGGCTGAACGCGGACGGCATCACGATCATCGAGGATTACTGGCTGGCGGGCGTCTAGACGCCCGTCTTTCTGGGGAAGGAAAGGAAACGATAATGATTAACCTTTTGAAGAGTGCACTTGTATCCTTGGCCCTGTCGGTGGCGACCGCTGGGGTTGCAAGCGCGGCGTCGCTCGGCCTGGCCACCAAGGCCTTGCCCGTGGTCGACATCGTCTTTGCAGAGGCCGTCTATTTCGAAACCGGCGGGACGGGCGACTTGTTCTGGACCGCGCCGGCGCTCGGGCTGGCAACCGCTGTACCGTCCGCCAGCGAGGCTGAATTCGACATCGCTTTGACGTTCGATATCGCCAATCCCTATGGCAGTGTGACCGGCGCGCTTTTGTCGGCCGATCGGGACGGCAACCCCTATCTGGAGGGCGATCTCGTCGCGATCGGTTTCCAGGACGATCTGCTCGAACTTCTGTTCGGCAACCTGAGCGGCAGCGCCGCCCCGGCCTTCGGGAGCCAGGCCCTTGTCGAACTTTTCTTCATTGGACCGGTTGGCGCCGATCCGCTGGCCGGGCTGAGTGATCTTGGGGTTTACGACCTGGCGGGCACCATTGTCGCTCCGGTGCCACTTCCGGGCGGGCTGCCCCTGCTTGCGGGCGGGGTGGTGCTTCTGGCCGGGTTGCGCGCGCGCCGCACGGCGAGTTGATCGCTTACAGGCGGCGATACCATGGCCCGGCTGGACCTTTCCGGCCGGGCATCCTGCGACAGGTGCGGCGGCGCACTCGGCTTTCAAGCCCGCGCATCGCGTTCAATTCACCCGGGCTGCAAAACGCGGTATCCAAGGGCGAAAGGGGACTCGGCGCACCGGCATGCAGGGCAAGAAGACCAAGGGGCTGAGCATCGCGCAACTGCGCGCAGTCGAGGCGGTGGCCCGGCTGGGGGGCTTTTCCGCCGCCGCCAAGGCGCTGGGCGTGTCACAACCCTCGGTCTCTACCCATGTCTCGGCCACCGAACGGATGGCGCGCGCGGTGCTGTTCGACCGGGTCGGCGACACGATACGGCCCACCCCGGCCCTGACGGCCGTGCTGCCGCAAATCCGCGCGCTGTTATCGCTTTACGGGGATATCGAGGCCCGCTTTCACTCAACACGCGCCATGCAGAAGGGCGCATTGCGCATCGGGTATTCCACCTATCAACTGGCCATGCCGCTGATCGGCAGCTTCATGTCGGCCTATCCCGCGATCGAGATCGAGGCCCGTTCGCTGGCCTCGCGCGACGTGATGGCCGGGCTGGACGACGGCCAGCTCGATCTCGGCCTGGTCACCGGGCGTGAGGTTCCGGCGCATATGTACGGCGCGCTGCTCGTCGAAACCCCCATCGTGCTTGTCGCCCGCCCCGATCACCCGCTGGCCGCGCGAGGCCAGGCGGGGTGGGGCGACATCGCGGGCGTACCGCTGATCACGCGCGAGAAAAGCTCGGGCACGCGGCAAATCTTCGAAGGCGCGGCGCGGTTGGCGCGAATCGAGTTGAACACGGCGTTGGCGCTGGGCTCCTGGGGGTCCATCGTCGCGATGGTGCGCGAAGGTATGGGGCTTGGCGTTGCGATGCGCGCCGAACTGACCGACGGCGACGGGTTGGTGCCGATCTCCATCGGCGACGGGCGCCTGACCGCCCGGCATTTCATCGTTTGTCAGAAATACATGGCCCGCGTCGCGGCGATCGAGGCCTTCATACAGTGCGCGCTGGACAAGAATGACGCAAGTGTGACACTGCGCAGTCCATAACATTTGGCTATACCGCGGGCGATTTCACGCGCTTGTCATATGGCGAGGGCAACAGGCGCGGGCCACATGGCCCAACGGAGCCCATCATGATCTCGAAAACTCTCCTTCTGTCCGGGGTGGCGTCGCTGACGTTGACCCTGCCGGCCCTGGCCCAGTGCCCGGCCGTGACCGTCGCCGATATGCAGGGCCTTTCGCCCGACTACCCGCAGCAATTCGAACTCGCCGAATTCGAGACGAAGGCCGCCTGTGACCTCGGCTTTGCCGAGAACCCCGGGATCGCCGCTCTGAACGGCGAGATCCTCGGCAATGGCGACCTGCCCCCGGTGGCGGAACGCCTGCCCGCCGAACCGCTGGTTGTCGCCCCGTATGCGGCGATTGGCGCCTATGGCGGCACCCTGACCGGCCTGTCGCGCGGCACGGAATCCGGCACCTCGGACATCCTGTCGGTGCGCCACGTCAACCTGGTGCGCTATTCCGACGACCTGCAGACCATCGTTCCCAACGTCGCCAAGGCGTGGGCGTGGAACGACGATTTCACACAGCTGACGTTCACCCTGCGCGCCGGACACAAATGGTCGGACGGCGCCCCCTTCACCGCCGAGGACGTGGCGTTCTGGTACAACGACGTGCTGATGAACCCCAACGTCATCGAGAAGGCGCCGGGCCGCTGGCTGTTCGACGGCAAGCCCGCCACCGTCGAGGCGCTGGACGAAACCACCGTGCGCTTCACCTTCCCGGTCGCGCAACCGAACCTTCTGAACCGCTGGGCGATCGACTACGGCCAGACCTTCCTGCCAAAGCATTTCCTCGGCCGCTATCTGGACAAGTACAACGCCGATGCCGCCGCGCTGCGCGCCGAGCATGGCTTTGCCGACGAGGCCGAGGCGGTGAACTTCTTCTACGGCAATTCCGACTGGAAGGACGTGCCCTCGCCGCTGATGAAGGATGCCGACAAGGCCGCGGCCATCGGCGTTGGCGTCATGCCGACGCTGGAATCGCACGTGCTGGTCGAAGAGAACACCGAGGGGCGTCACCTGGTTGCCAACCCCTATTTCCACATGGTGGATACGGCCGGCAACCAGCTGCCCTACATCTCGGAGATCCAGGAGGATTACGTCCCCGAGCGCGAGGTGGTGAACCTGCGAATCATGAACGGCGAGGTCACCTGGAAACAGCAGGCGATGCAGCTGAACGACTTCCCGCTGCTGAAGGAGAACGAGGCCAAGGGCGACTACACCGTCGCGCTGACGCCGACGCTGGGGCAGTCGCCCTATTACAGCTTCAACCGCACCCACAAGGACCCGGTCCTGCGCGAAATCTTCTCGGATGTCCGCTTCAGCCAGGCGCTGTCGCTGGGGCTCGACCGGAATGAGATCAACGAGATCGTCTATCTCGGCCAGGGCAAGCCGATGCAGACCGCGGCGGCCGAGCACGTTACCGTTCCGTTCCTGTCGCCCGAGGATCTGTCGGTCTTCGTCGACTACGACCCCGACCGCGCCAACGCCCTTCTCGACGAGATGGGGCTGACCCGCGGCAGCGACGGCGTGCGCCGGCGCCCCGACGGCAAGCCGCTGTCGATCCGCATCGTCTTCGCCAGCCAGGGGACCGCATCGCAGCTGCACGAGCTGACGGCGGGCTACTGGTCGGATCTCGGCCTTCAGGTCGACGTGCGCGAGGTGACCTCGGACGAGTACCGCGCCGCGGCGAACGCCAACGAGGTCGACGTGCTGACCTGGAAGAACGACGGTGTTTCGGGGCCGAACATCAGCCAGGACGCCACCGACGCGCTGTTCCCGGGCGACCCGTTCAACCCCAAGGGCCACGCCGACTGGGCCACCTGGATCGAAACCGAGGGCGCCCAGGGCATCGAGCCGCCCGCCGACATCAAGCGGCTCTTCGCGGCGGCGGCGGAATTCACCCAGCACCCGCTGGGCAGCGAGGAGGGCAACCGGCTGGGCGCCGAGATGATGAAGATCCATCTCGACAACCTCATCAAGATCGGGATCGTCGCCGAGATCCCCGAGCCGGTGGTCTATTCCAACGCGCTGAAAAACGTGCCGCAGTTCACCGCCAAGGCCTACGACTACTACTGGACCTACCCCTACCGGCCGCAGCAGTGGTGGCTGGAACAGTAGGCG
>JBNGDM010000027.1:0-19374 GCA_049975105.1 Rhodovulum sp.
CCACGATGCCGCCCGCGCAACTGGGCTGTGCCTACCTGAACTTCACCGCCTCCCATGACGGGATCGGGATGCGCCCGGTCGAAGGCCTGTTGCCCGAGGAAGAGATCGGCGAGATCATCGCCACCGTCCGCGCCTTTGGTGGCGAGGTCTCGATGCGCACGCTGAACGGCGGCGGCGAGGCGCCCTATGAACTGAACATCACCTGGTTCGACGCGATGAAGGGCACGTTCGAGGGCGAGGACGACCACCAGGTCGACCGGTTCCTCTGTTCCCAGACCATGGTCATGGCGCTGGAAGGTGTGCCGGCGTTCTATATCCACGCGCTGCTGGCCACGCCCAACGACCATGCCGGGGTGGAAAAGACCGGGGTCAAGCGCGCGATCAACCGCCACCGCTGGGATTACCCGCACCTGCTGGCGCTGCTGGACGACCCCGCCAGCCCGCAGGCGCAGGTGCTGCGCCAGATGAAACGGCGCATCGCGATCCGCTGCCGCCAGCCCGCCTTTCACCCCAACGCCACGCAGTTCACCCTGCATCTCGACCATCGGCTGTTCGGCCTGTGGCGGCAAAGCCTGGACCGCGACCAGTCGATCTTCGCGCTGCACAATGTCAGTGCCGAGGACCTGTCGGTCTCGCCCATGTCGATCAACCTGATCGGCGGCGAGGACTGGGTGGACCTGTTGTCGGGCGAAACCATCTCGCCCACCGGCACCGATATTCCCTTCGCCCCCTATCAGTGCCGCTGGATCACCAATCGCGGATAGCGGCGGCGGGCGTCACTGCGCCGTTTTGAGGTGCGCCAGATAGGCCACGATGGCCCGGATCTCGTCATCCGTGACGTCGATCTCGGGCATCCGCTCGATGCCGCCGGTGGCATTGCGCACGCGGTAATAATCGCTGCCCCGGATATCGCCGCTGCGGCCATGGCTGGCGGTCGGGCCGTGGCAGGTGATGCAATTCTCCTCGAACAGCGCCTTGCCGGCGATCACCGGCGGCGGGGTCTCGGCATGGGCGGCGGACGCGGTCAGAACGGCCAGGCAGGCGGCAAGGCGGGGCAGGATAGGCGGCATGGCATGTCCCGGTCAGGCAGAGGGGGCGAAGATCGGCCCGGGTGGTTTGGCACATCTTTCATACAGTTTTGTAACAGCCCGCCGCCGATCCGCGGGTCCATGCCTGCCGGGCGGCGCCGCGGCCAACCGTCAAGAAACTGTCACGCGGCCGCACTAGGAACGGGCGCCATAGGAACACCCCTTTCCAACGAATCCTCCGGAGGACCGACATGCCCGCACCGATGGCAACCCGCCTGCGCCTCGCCCTTCCCCTCGCCGCGGCCCTTCTGGGCTCGACCGCGCTGACCGCCCATGCCGAAGGCCTGGTGACGATCGGCCAGACCACCGCCGTGATCGCCGAGGCCAGCACCGCCGACGAGCCCGCCGAGCTGGTCGATGGCAAGTCCGGCGATACCGCCTACCCCTTCCTCGGCAATCTCAAGGCGCTTGCCACCGTGGGCGAGGTCGACGCCGAAACCGGTGTCGCGCTGACCGGCTATCCCGATGGCCACGCCGCCTGGCTGGCCGACGAGGACACGGTGCGCGTCGCCTACCAGTCGGAATCCTACGCCACCATGTCGAACGAGACCTATGGCTGGGAAATGACCTCGGGCGCGACCTTCACCGGCTCGCATGTCCACACCATCGATTATGACCGCGCGGGCCTGGCCGATTTCCTGGGCAATAACGCGCCCGCCGCCAGCATCGTCAAGGGCTCGGGCCACCTGTTCAACCGCGTCTTCAACGTGTTCGGCGACGAGGTGCTGCCCCGCTCCGAAGGCGGCGTCTGGGGCAACCAGGCCCGCCCCGACGGCACGCTGGTCGAATTCACCGACGATTTCAAACTGTCGAACGGCGACTTCTTCTTCCAGTCGTTCTGCGGCGCCTGGTACGAACCGGCGAACAAGTACGGCGCGGGCATCGGCTTCGCCGACGACGTGTGGCTGAACGCCGAGGAATGGAACATCCAGGAGATGTTCGAAACCGCCGACGCCAGCGGCAACGTCACCCAGACCTGGAACACCGACGAGGGCATGGGCCTGGCCTCGATCGTGACCGACATCGCCACCGGCACCGCCTATACCGTGCCGGCGCTGGGCCAGACCGGCTACGAAAAGATCATGCCGATCAACCCCGCCCATCCCGATTACGTCGTTCTGGTGCTGGCCGGCTACAACCACGACCTCGAACCCGCGCCGCTGAAGATCTACATCGGCAAGAAGGGCCTCGACGCCGCCGGCAACCCCGTGGGCGACGACGCGACCGAGCGTGACCGCTTCCTGGCCCGCAACGGCCTGCTGCACGGCAAGATCTACGGGCTGGCGGTCGCCAATACCGATTACGCCGCGCTTGGCATCGACACGATCGACCCCACCGCCAAGATGATGGACGCCTATATCACCAACCCCGAGGCGGCCGACAGCTTTGCGGCGAAATTCGTGCCGACCTCGTACCAGTGGGGCGGCTGGGACGCGCCCGTGGCCGTCGGTGAAACCGAGATGACCCGCTGGCAGATGGCCGCGGAACAGCCCGAGGGCCACACCTATTTCGTGGGCGATTCCAAGACCGAACACCCCGCCGTCGACCCCGACATCAGCAAACAGCGCTGGGTGCAGAACCTGACGCAGGAAGGCGGCATCGTCTCGTTCGAGCTGACCGATTTCCTGGCCCAGGTCGAGGCCGCCGAGGGCGGTCTGCCCGCCATGGTCTCGGCCAGGGTCGACCGGGTGCTGGGCGCCCATGACGGCTCGCTGACGCTGGAAGTGGCCGACAAGGGCCTCAAGCATGGCGGCGAAGGCACCCACGCCACCTGGGAAGACGGCCGTGCCAAGACCGTCGCGCCCGACGGGCTTCAGTGGATCAAGGCGTCCGATGCCGACGTGCTGATCGTGGACGAGGATTCGGGCAACGATTTCGGCGAGCGCAAGTTCGCCCTGGTGATCGACCCCGAAACCATGAAACCGGTCGAGGACGGCAAGGGCTATTTCCTGGCCCAGGCCGGCGGCAAGGCCAACCCCCGCGCCGCGGCCGGCGCCTCGGTGATGGGCGGGTCGGTCTCCAAGGCCAACTCGGCCGAATTCTCGGGAACGTGGAACATCACCGCCCTGCTCGCCCGCAAGGAGGACGGCAGCTTCTACAGCGCCGCCGAACTGGCCGGCACCGGCCAGCAAGAGGTGAACGCCAGCCTGCCGCTGGATCGCCAGGTGCTGATCGGCGTCGTCCAGAACAAGGGGGAATCCGCCGGCCAGGTCAAGGAGGTGCAGGCCGACCAGGGCGGCCAGCTGTTCATCTTCAACCTCGACCTGCCCGAGGCGGCCTACCGGACCGCGATGAAGTGATCCCGCCCAGGGATCGACCCGACGGGGCGCGCATCTTGCGCGCCCCTTTGCGTTGGGGCGGGACGGAACCGGGCGGAATTAACCGGGCGCTAAGGGCCCCCGTGTTCTGGTCCCGCCGCGATCCGAAACGAGGTGAGTCGAAATGAAACCGAGGCTTCAATCGATCAGGGTGCGCCTTTTCCTGGGGGCCGGCCTACTGTTCCTGGCGCTGGCGGTCATCCAGGCCGCGGTCCTGCAACGCCAGTCGGCCGAGGCGATGCGCGCCGCCGCACAACAACGGCAGGCCACCTCCTTGCGGATCCTCATCGACCAGTTCGCCTCGGAATTCGACGGCATCGACCTTGAAACCGGGCCCGGGGGGCGCGTGGAACGGGCCAGCTGGGCGGCCCTGCCCGAGCTGACCGATCACGCGATCATCGACAGGGTCGCCGCGCTTTCGGGCGAAACCGCGACGCTCTTCGCCTGGGATGCGGCGCGTGACGATTTCGTGCGCGTGACCACCAACATCCGCAAACCCGACGGCGCCCGCGCCGTGGGAACGGTGCTGGGGCGCGACAATCCCGTCCATGCCGCGATGATCCGGGGCGAAACCTTCACCGGCGAGGCCACGATCCTGGGCAAGCCCTACCTGACGATTTACGAACCCATCATCGGGCCGGCGGGCAAGGCGATCGGCATCTTCTATGTCGGCATCGACCGCAGCCAGATCGACGCGGCGATCGCCGCGGCACGCTATACCAGCCTGGTGCTGTCGGGCCTGCTGATCGCGACCGCGCTGGGGGCGCTGCTGCTGATGCTGCGCGCCATGCTGCGCCCGCTTTCCGACCTGGGCGCATCCTTCGAACGGATGGCCGGCGGCGATCTGGACGCCCCCGTGCCCCATGCCGGCCGGCCGGACGAGATCGGCGCCATCGCCAGCCGGGCCGACAGCTTCCGGCAAGAACTGGCCGAGGCGCACCGCCGCGACGCAGACGCCGCGCGCCGTCGCGACGAGGAGGATGCCCGTGTCGTCAAGACACTGACAGCCGGCCTGAAACGCCTGGCCGAGGGCGACCTCACGCAAAAGCTCGAGGACTGGCTGCCCGAGGCCTACAAGGGCCTGCGCATGGATTTCAACGCCACGATCGATTCGCTGAACATGCTGATCGGCTCTGTCATCGAGAACGCGCTTGAAATCCGCCGCAACGCCGACGCGATCACCGCCTCGTCCGAAGAGCTGTCGCACCGGACCGAGAACCAGGCCGCCACGCTGGAGGAAACCGCCGCCGCGATGGACGAACTGACCAACAGCGTGAAATCCACCGCCGCCAGTGCCGCCGAGGTCGAGAGTGTCGTCCAGAGCGCCCACAAGGATGCCGAGCAAAGCAGCCGCGTGGTCGGCGATGCCGTTGGCGCGATGTCGGACATCAAGAAATCGTCGGACGAGATCAGCCAGATCATCGGCGTGATCGACGACATCGCGTTCCAGACCAACCTCTTGGCGCTGAACGCGGGCGTCGAGGCCGCGCGCGCGGGCGAGGCGGGGCGCGGCTTCGCGGTCGTCGCCTCCGAGGTGCGGGGCCTGGCCCAGCGCTCTTCCGAAGCGGCGAATGAAATCAAGACGCTGATCTCGGGCGCGTCGGAACGGGTGGATTCGGGGGTGTCACTGGTCAACCGGGCCGGCGACGCGCTGACCGACATCCTTGGCCGGGTCAGCGAGATCACCGGGCTGGTCGGCGGCATCGCGACCAGCGCCCAGGAACAATCCGTCGGACTGGGCGAGATCAATGTCGGCGTCACCCAGCTTGACCAGGTGACCCAGCAGAATGCCGCGATGGTGGAAGAGATGGCCGCCGGGGCCGCCACGCTGAACGCGGAATCGGCGTCGCTGGAACAGCTCGTGGCGCGTTTCCGCACAAGGGAGAACGGCGCCATGCCCCTCGCGGCCGGCGGCGCGACGGCCGCCTAGACCCGCCGCGGGGGGCGATGGACCCGGCCACCCGCCGGGCCGCTGGCACGATGGGCTATCGCGGACCGGGCCTGCGCGCAGCCTGCCGGCACGGCCCCGGGCGCGCTAGCCGTGATCGGCCGCGTCCGCCGCCACCGCCGACAGCATGTCCGACATCAGCGCCGGATCGGCCGCGTGCACCCGGTTCCAGGTCGGGATGAACGGCGTCTCGGCGGGGTTGTCCAGGAACACATGCCCCGCCTCGGTGATGTTGCGGGCGAACAGCTCGATGATGTTCTCCTCGGCATGCCGATCCAGGCTCAGCCCGTTCATCCGCGCGTCGTTGTGATAACACTCCAGCAGGTCCAGCGCCGAGCGGTAATAGGTCGCCTTGAGCGTGCGGAAGATTTCCTCGGAAAACACGGTGCCGTCGGCGGCCAGCTTGCGGAAGATCGACTTGCAGATGTCGATCGACATCCGCGACAGGCCCGCGCTTGCATCCTCTTCGGAGACCGGCTGGTGCTTGTGGTCATAGGCATCCGCGATTTCCACCTGGCAGACCGATTGCGGCGCAAGGTTGCGCCAGGCCTCGGACAGCACGCCGATTTCCAGCCCCCAGTCGGACGGGATGCGCAGGTCGGGCAAGGGCGCGGTGCGCATCGCGAATTCGCCCGACAGCGGGTAGCGGAACGACCGCAGGTAATCCAGGTAATCGCGGTCGCCGATGGTCTTTTTCAGCGCGATCAGCACCGGGCTGACCAGCAGCCGGCTGACACGTCCGTTCAGCTTGCCCGCGCCGATGCGGGGGTAGAAGCCCTTGGCCAACTGGTAGGGAAAGGCCGGGTTCGCCACCGGATAGATCAGCCGGGCCAGCATGTCGCGCGAGTAGGTGAGGATATCGCAATCGTGCAGCGCCAGCACGGCGCTGTCCTTGCAGGCCATGATATAGCCCATGCAGAACCACACGTTGCGCCCCTTGCCCGGTTCGCCGGGGTCCAGGTTCAACGCGTCCAGCCGGGCGTGAATCGCCTGCATCCGCGGGCTGTCCTGCCAGATCACCACGTGGTTCTGCGGTAGCCGGTCAAAGAACTTCAGCGCATGGGCGTATTGGTCGGAATCGGCCTGGTCCAGACCGATGACGATGCGGTGCAGATAGGGCACCTCGGCCAGTTCGCTCAGGATCGCGGGCAGTGCCTCGCCCTGCAGTTCCGAGAACAGCGAGGGCAGGATCAGGCTGATCTTGCGGGTCTGGGCGAAGGTCGTCAACTCATGCGTCAGCTGTTCGGACGAGGCCGACCGCAGGTTGTGGAGCGTCGCCACATTGCCGTTCTGGTGAAAATCCGCCACGCGACCGATCCCCCCGCCTCAGATGCCGCGGTCCTTGATAACCCGTTCCATCGCCGCGTTCCAACCCTTCGGCCCGGGTGCGTCGATCCGCACGATCCGGCCCTCGGCCTCGCCGGTCAGCGGCGGCAGGGCCGGGCGGTGCGGGTTGGCAATGACAAAGCCCAGATCGGCGCCTTCCAGCATCTCGATATCGTTGGGCGCATCGCCCAGCGCCACCGTGAACGGGCTGCCGTAGCGCGCGGCGATCTCGGCCATGCGGCTGGCCTTGGTGCCGCCGAAGGACAGCGTCAGGAACCGCCCGCCCTCGCGCGCGTTGACGCCCCGCGCGGCCAGCGCGGCCAGGAACGCCTCTTTCTGGGCGGGCGAGCCGCGCCACAGGCCGGGCTCGGAAAACCGGCGCTGGGCGGCCAGTTCCGCCTCGGCCCGCGGCAGGCCGGTCCGCCGGGCGATCATCGCGATGTTCCAGTCGCCGAAGCCCTGGAACGCGGCCCTGAGCGAGGCGGGCAGCCGGTTCAGCACCGCCCGCAACTCGTCATAGCGCCCGCCGCCCGCAGGCGCGCGCGCGCCCGGTTCCAGCACGCCCGCGCCGTTCTCGACGATGGCCGGGCAATCGGCCAGGCCGAGGTCGTCACGCATCGGCGCGATTTCGGCCGCCGTCTTGGACGAGGCCAGCACCACCGGGACCCCCGCCGCGCGCAGATGCGCCAGCGCGGGGGCCGCGGCCTCGTGGGAGTAATCCTCGTGGTCCAGCAGGGTGCCGTCGAGATCGGTGAAGACAAGCAGGGGGGCACTCGGCATTTGGGGGAATCCGGGTCGTTCGCACTGGAGACACCCTAGACGGGAGACGGGGCGGAACGCCACCCCGCCCGCCCCTTGAAAGCGCGCGCCGGGGCTGGCTTATTGAAGCCGAAGGGGGCGATCATGGACCGTCCGATCTTTCGAACCGAGGGCGTCACCAAGGTCTACGACACCGGGGGCGCCAAGGTGCATGCGCTGGCGGGCGTCGACCTGGAACTTTTCGCCGGCGAACTGGCCGTGCTGCTGGGCCCCTCGGGCAGCGGGAAATCCACGCTTTTGAACATCCTGGGCGGGCTTGACCGGGCCAGTTCGGGCAAGGTCTGGTTCCGCGACCTGGACCTGACCGCGCTGCGCGACCGGGGCCTGACGCGCTATCGCCGCGACCACGTGGGGTTCGTGTTCCAGTTCTACAACCTGGTGCCCAGCCTGAGTGCGCGCGAGAACGTGCAGCTGGTGACCGACGTGGCGCGCGACCCGATGGACCCGGCCGAGGCGTTGGGGCTGGTGGGTCTTTCCCACCGGCTGAACCATTTCCCGGCGGAAATGTCGGGCGGCGAACAGCAGCGTGTGGCCATCGCGCGGGCCATCGCCAAGCGGCCCGAGGTGTTGTTATGCGACGAACCCACCGGCGCGCTGGACAGCAAGACCGGCGTGCAGGTGCTGGAGGCGCTCAAGGACATCAACGACCGTTTCGGCACCACCACGGTCGTCATCACCCACAACGCCGCGATCCGCAAGATGGCGCACCGGGTCGTGCGATTCCATGACGGGCGGATCACCGGGGTCGAGGTCAACGACACCCGTCTCGCCCCCCACGAGATCGCCTGGTAGGCCGATGCAGGCGCTGGATATCAAGCTGTTGCGCGATTTCCGCCGGCTCTGGGCGCAGGCACTGGCGATTGCGCTGGTGCTGGGCTGCGGGGTGGCGATCTTCCTGACGTCGTTCGGGATGTACAACGCGCTGGAGGACACCCGCGCGGCCTATTACGAGCGCAACCGCTTTGCCGACGTGTTCTCGGAAACCCGCCGCGCGCCCGCGACCCTTACCCCGGAAATCGCCGCCATTCCCGGCGTGGCCAATGTCGAAACGCGCACCGTGGGCAGCGTGATCCTCGACATTCCGGGCCGGGTCCGCACCGGGGTGGGCCGCGTCATCTCGCTGCCGAATGGCGGGCTGCCGCAGCTGAACATCCCGATCCTGCGTGCAGGCCGCCTGCCCGCGCCGGACGCCACCGACGAGGTCGCGGTGAACCAGCCCTTCGCCGAGGCGAACGGCTTCGTGCCGGGCGACACGCTGCGGGCCAACCTGAACGGGCAGAAACGCAGCCTGACGATCACCGGCACGGTCCTGTCGCCCGAGTTCATCTATACCATCGGCCCGGGCCAGATGACCCCCGACAACGAGGGCTATGGCATCCTGTGGATGCCCGAACGCGCGGCGGCGGCGGCCTTCGACATGACCGGCGCGTTCAACTCGGTCGCCCTCAGCCTGACCCGCGCGGCGAACGCGGCCGAGGTGATCGACCGGCTGGACGACCTGCTCGACCCCTATGGCGGGTTCGGCGCCTACGGGCGCGAGACGCAGCTTTCGAACAGCTTCATCGACGCCGAGATCGCGCAGTTGAAGAACCTCGCGCTGGTGCTGCCGCCGGTGTTCTTCGGCATCTCGGCCTTCCTCGTGAACATGGTGCTGGCCCGCATCATCACCCTGGAACGCGCCGAGATCGGGCTGTTGAAGGCGGTGGGCTATTCCAACCGCGAGGTCTGCGTGCATTACCTGATGCTCGCCGGTCTGGTGGCGCTGGTGGGCATCCTGATCGGCTTTGCCGCCGGAAGCTGGCTGTCGCACGCGCTGGCGGTGCTGTATGCCGATTTCTTCGATTTCCCCTACCTGATCTACCGCGTCTCCTACGATGTCTACGTGATCGCGGCGGTCATCGCGCTGGCCGCCGCCGGTCTGGGGGCGGCGCGCTCGGCGCTGGCTGCCGCGCGGCTGTCGCCCGCCGTCGCGATGCAGCCCCCCGCGCCGCCGCAATTCTCGCGCAGCCTGTTCGACCGGGCGCTGGCCGCGGCGCGCCTGTCGCAGCCGGTGATGATGGTGTTCCGCTCGATCCTGCGCTGGCCGGTGCGCGCGGGGCTGACCACGCTGGGCCTTGCGCTGGCCGTCGCGGTGATGGTCGCGGCCACTTTCACCGACGACTCGCTGGACGTCATCATGGACCAGGCGTTCTTTCAGTCGAACCGGCAGGACACGATGCTGCTGTTTTCCGAGGACCGGCCGGTCTCGGTCATCGAAGAGGTCCGCCGCCTGCCCGGTGTCCTCGCCGTCGAGGGGCAGCTTTACCTGTCGGCCGAGCTGCACCATGGCCACCTGTCCAAGCGCGTGGGCATCGAGGCGCGCCCACCGGGCACCGACCTGTCGCGCGCCATCGACGCGCAGGGCCGCGTCGTCGCGCCCCCGCCCGGCACGATCCTGTTGTCCGCCCGGCTGGCCGCCGATCTGGATGTCCGGCCCGGCGACACGGTCGAGGTGGAATTCCTCGGCAACAAGCGCGAGACGTTCCGCCTGCCCGTCGCGGGGCTGGTGACGCAGTATTTCGGCCTAGGCGCCTATATGGATTTCGACACCGTCAACGCGCTGTTCCGGCAGGCCCCGCAGGTCTCGACCGCGAACATCCTGCTGGACGAGGCGCAAGAGGACGCCCTGCACGCAAGGCTCAAGGACATGCCCAGCCTCGCCGGCACGATGATGCTGACCGAAAGCCGCCGGTCGTTCCAGGACACCATCGCCGAGAACGTGCTGATCATGAACGCGATCTACGCCACCATCGCGGTGCTGATCACGGTGGGCGTGGCCTATAACGGCGCGCGGGTGCAGCTGTCGGAGCGTGCGCGCGAACTGGCCAGCCTGCGCATCCTGGGCTTCACCCGCGCCGAGGTCTCGGGCATCCTGATGGGTGAGACGCTGGTGCTGGCGCTGGCCGCGCAACCGCTGGGCTGGCTTCTGGGCTGGGCCATCGCCTGGTCGATGACGGCGGGGTTCACCTCGGACCTGTATTCCATCCCGCTGGTGCTGAAACCCGCCACCTTCGCCCAGGCCAGCCTGGTGGTGCTGACGGCCACGGTCGGGGCGGTGCTGGTGGTGCGGCGGCGGCTGGACAATCTGGACCTGGTGGCCGTGATGAAGACGCGGGAGTAAGCGCATGAAGCTGTCGGCACGCAACATCATCCTGATCGGGCTGGGCGCGGCGCTGGTCGCCGGGCTGGTCTACACCGCGTTCCGCACCGAACCGGTGCCGGTGGACCTGTACACGCTTGACCGCGGGCCGATGCAGGTCACCGTGAACGCCGACGGCAAGACCCGCATCCGCGACATCTACGAGGTCGCCGCGCCGCTGACCGGCACCGCGCGCCGTTCGCCGGTCGAGGTGGGCGACCCGGTGGTTCAGGGCGAAACCGTCGTCGCCATCGTGGAACCCGCCGCGCCCAGCCTGCTGGACACCCGCACCCGCGTTCAGGCCGAGGCCGAGGTGCGCGAGGCCCAGGCCGCCCGCGCCCAGGCCGCCAGCGAAGTCACCAAGGCCGAGGAAGACCTGGCCTATGCCCAAAGCCAGTTCGACCGGGCGCAGGCACTGGTCGACCGCGGCGTGGCCTCGTTCACCCGGCTGGAAGACGCCACCCAGAAGCTTGCCATCGCGCGCGCCGCCCGCGACGCGGCCGCCTCGGGCCTTCAGATGGCCGACAGCGCGCTGGAACGCGCCCGCGCCGCCCTGATCCCGCCCGAGGAGGACGAGACGGGATCGTTCAACGGCGAATGCTGCGTGCGCATCCACGCCCCCATCGACGGCACCGTGCTGGAGGTCGACGTGATCTCGGAGCGGCCCGTGACCATCGGCACCCGGCTTGTGTCCATCGGGCGGCGCGACCACCTGGAAATCGTCGCCGACCTGCTGTCCTCGGACGCCGTGCGGCTGGAGCCCGGCGACCGCGCCATGGTCGAACGCTGGGGCGGCGATAGCGTGATCGAGGCCCGCCTGCGCAAGATCGAGCCCGTCGCCCGCACCAAGGTTTCGGCCCTCGGCATCGAGGAACAGCGGGTGGATGCGCTGTTCGACATCCTCACCCCGCCCGAGGACCGCCCGGGCCTCGGCGAAGGTTTCGCCGTGTTCCTGCGCATCGTGGAATGGCAGGATGAGAACGCGCTGCAGGTGCCGCTTTCGGCGATGTTCCGCCGCGACGGCGGCTGGGCGGTGTTCACCGTGGCCGACGGCACCGCCACCCTGACCCCGGTCGAGATCGGCCGCCGCGGCGAGACCACGGCCCAGGTGCTGGACGGTCTCGCGCCGGGCCAGCGCGTCATCACCCACCCCTCGGACGAGGTCGGCGACGGCACCCCCGTGGTGGACCGCGCCACGCTGGAATGATGGAATGACCAGCCCGCGACGCCACGCCGCCCCGGGGGCGGCACGGGCTGTTACATTCCCGCGCTAAGGCCGGACGCGGGGTGGCAGGCCCCGGAACGATACGAGGACCGACCATGACCGACTGGCCCCCCGGCGGGTCCGACCCGCTGCTTGACGCGCTGCAATCCGACCACCTGCCCGACACGGGCCATGCCGACATGGCGGGGCTCTTGCGCGACCGGCGGCTGGGGCGGGTGGCGGTCGTGTCGTCCTTCGGGGCGGAAAGCGCCGCGCTCTTGCATTACGTCACGCGCATCCTGCCCGGCGTGCCGGTGCTGTTCCTGGATACCGGGCGGCATTTTCCCGAAACGCTGGCCTATCGCGATGCGCTGGCCGCCCGGCTGGGGCTGAACCTGGTGATCCTGCGCCCCGACCCCGCGCTGATCGGCGCCGAGGATGGCGATGGCCGGCTGCACGCGCGCGATCCGAACATGTGCTGCACCCTGCGCAAGACCTTTCCGCTGGCCGACGCCTTGGCCGGGTTCGACACCTGGATTTCCGGGCGCAAGCGGTACCAGGCCGCAACCCGCGCCGCCCTGCCCGCGATCGAACGGGACGGCGCACATCTCAAGGTGAACCCGCTGGCCTTCTGGTCCGAGGCCGATGTCGCCGCCTATTTCGACCGCCACGCCCTGCCCCGGCACCCGCTGGTCGGCCGCGGTTATGCCTCGATCGGCTGTGCGCCCTGCACCCGCCCCGTCCGCCTCGGCGAAGACCCCCGCGCGGGCCGCTGGGCGGATACGCCCGACAAGACCGAATGCGGCATCCACCTGGGCCCGGATGGGCGCTTTGCCCGCGCCCGCGCCCCGGCCGGCACCCCGCGATAACCCGTCTCGACCCCCTCCCGGTTCGCACCGCGGGGACGCAAATATGAATCTTTGACATAGGTCAAGGATCCTGCGTATACAGACGCATACACATGCAGGTATTCGAATGTTTGAGGGAGAAATCGCATGACCGAGCCGGATCGAATCGCCCTGTCCCGCCGGGGATTCCTGGGGATGGCCGCGGGGGGCATGGCGCTGGCCGGCGTGACCGCTGGCCCGGCGCGCGCCCAGCGGATCAAGACCCAGGCCAAGATCGTGATCCTGGGGGCCGGCGCCGCCGGCACCGCCATGGCGAACCGGCTGGTCGAACGGCTGGACGGGGCCAAGATCACCATCGTCGACGGGCGCAAACGGCACCTGTACCAGCCCGGCTTCACCCTGATCGCCTCGGGGCTGAAACCGGCGAACTACTCGGTTTCGTCCACCGCGGAATGGCTGCCCCGCGGCGTCGAGTGGATCGAGGAGGCCGCCGCCGAGATCGACCCCGAGGCCAACCGGATCGTCACCACCGGCGGCAAGACGGTCGCCTATGATTTCCTGGTCCTCGCCACCGGCCTGAAACTGGACTGGGACGCCATCGAGGGGTTCGACATGAACCTGGTGGGCACCAACGGCATCGGCGCGGTCTATGCCGGGCCCGAGCAGGCCGAGGCCACCTGGGGCGCGATGGACCGCTTTACCGACGAGGGCGGCAAGGCGGTGTTCTACCGGCCGGCCACGGAAATGAAATGCGCCGGCGCGCCGCTGAAATACACCTTCCTCACCGATGACTACGCCCGGCGCAAGGGCAGCCGCGGGCGCGTTGAAATCCACTATGCCGCCCATTCGGGCAGCTTCTTCTCGGTGCCAATCGTCAACGAAAAGGTGCGCATGCTGTTCGACGACCGGGGCGTGAAACCCTGCTTCGACCATGTGCTCAAGGCGATCGACCCGGGGAAAAAGATCCTGACCTTCGCCACCCCCGAGGGCGAGCAGGAAATGGATTACGACTTCACCAACGTGATCCCGCCGATGGTGGCCCCCGACGTGCTGCGCAACTCGCCCCTGCCCTGGCAGGACGGCCCCTGGGTCAACGAGGGCTGGGCCGAGGTCGACAAGGAAACCCTGCGCCACGCGCGGTATTCCAACGTCTTCGCCGTGGGCGACTGCGCGGGCGTGCCCAAGGGCAAGACCGCGGCCTCGGTGAAATGGCAGGTGCCGGTGGCCGAGGATCACCTGGTCGCCGATATCGAGGGCAAGCTGAGCCCCGCGGCCTATAACGGCTATACCTCCTGCCCGATGATCACCCGCGTCGGCCGCGCCATGCTGGTCGAGTTCGACTACAAGAACAACCTGACCCCGTCCTTCCCCGGCGTGATCGCGCCGCTGGAAGAGCTGTGGATTTCCTGGCTGATGAAAGAGGTGGCGCTGAAGGCCACCTATAACGCGATGCTGCGCGGCAAGGCGTAAGGAGGATAAAGACATGAAGGAACTCACTCTCGAAACTTTGATCGCTGTTTTTCAAGAGATTTTCGGCGCTGCGCTGTTCTGGACCATGGTCGCGGTCGCCATAATCATTACTCTTGCATCCATCTTTGTTCTGATTCGCGACCGCAGCATCGAGGGGCGCTATCTGGCCCGTGCCGAGCTGTCGGCCCCGATCGGGGCAATCGCCGCGATCCTTTTCGTGCAGTACATGACGAATTCTGGCTTCTCCGACATCGGCGGGCCGATCGACCTCATCGTGCTGCTCGGAACCGGCGTCGCAGGGGCGGGCGGTCTGATCTTCCTGGCCTACGTGGTCCAGGCGTTCATGCGGCGGCCCGAAGAGGACAGATATTGACCGAAGGAGCTTGGCTCAGATGAGCGCAACCGCAGACAATCAATCCGGGGCAGGTGGCGAACACAGCCGCTTGGCCCATTACCCGATCACCTTCTTCGCCACCGTGATGGGCATGCTGGGGCTGACGCTGGCGCTGCATGCGGGTGAAACGGCCTTTGCGCTAAGCTTCCACGCCTCGCATTATGTGCTGCTGGCCTCGGCGGCGCTGATGGCCGTGGTGTCGCTGGGCTATGCGCTGAAATTGCTGACCCATTTCAAGATGGCCGCCTGGGAATGGCACCACCCGGTGCGGCTGGCCTTCTTCCCGACGATCTCGATCTCGCTGATCCTGCTGTCGATCGCCACGCTGGGCGAATACCCGGCCATCGCCGCGCCGCTGTGGATGTTCGGCACCGCGCTGCAGGGGGTGCTGTCGCTGCTGGTGATTTCCGACTGGATCGGCCATCGCGACTTCAAGCCGGGGCACATGAACGCGGCCTTCTTCATTCCCGCCGTCGGCAATATCCTGGTGCCGATCGCGGGGGCGCCGCTGGGCTATATCGATATTTCCTGGCTGTTCTTCTCGGGCGGGCTGCTGTTCTGGCTGGTGCTGCTGACGCTGGTGGTGAACCGGCTGATGTTCCACGAACCGCTGCCCGCACGGCTTCAGCCGACGCTGGTGATCCTGATCGCACCGCCCGCGGTGGGGTTCATCTCGTGGATGCGGCTGAACGGCGAGCTGGATCATTTCGCCATGTTCATGATCAACGCGGCCTATGTCTTTGCGCTGATCGTGGCGACGCAGTTGCCGAAGATCCTGCGCCTGCCCTTCGCGCTGTCGTTCTGGGCGCTGTCCTTCCCGCTGGCCGCGCTGACCATCGCCACGCTGCTCTACGCGGGCGCGGCGGCGTCGGCCTTCCACAAGGCGCTGGGCGGCGGGCTTCTGGGCCTTCTGGTGCTGGTGATCGCGGTGCTGGTCGGCCGCACCGCCGTCGCCATCGCCCGGAACGAGATCTGCCAGCCGGAATGACCGGCCATCCGCGCGGCATTTGACGGGCGGCGCCGCGGGCGCCGCCCTTTTCCGTGCGCGGGTCAGGGGGCGATCAGGATACTACCCAGAACCTCGACCCCGTCGCCCGTGGGCCGGATCACCAATACCTCGCCCGACCGCGTGCCCCGCCCGGTCAACGCCGAGATGTTCACCTGGTGGGTGACCAGCATCAGCCGCCCCTCGGCCGCCTCGATCAGGGCGCGCGCGGCGCGGGTCTGGGCCGCGCGGGTCGAGAAATCGCGGAAGAAAGAATTCAGCGCCGGTGCCTCGCTCACCGGCCCCAGGTCCAGCAGTTCGGCGGTCTCGCGGGTCCGGCACCACTGGCTGGTCAGCACCCGGTCAAAGGCGATGCCGCGGGCGCGGAAGGCGTCGCCGATCGCGCGGGCCTGCGCCCGGCCGCGGTCATCCAGGTTGCGCTGGGTGGCACAATCGCCCAGCCGGAACGCCGCCGGGTCGCCGGTGCCCGGCGCCAGCGCGTGGCGCATGATCGCCACCGCGCCGGGGGTTTCCAGCGCCGCCCAGTCATTGGCCAACGCAAGGCCGGGCCAAAGGCACAAAAGCAAGCCGATCCATCGCATGGGCAACAGCTAGCGGCACAGCCCGCCCCGTCCAGTCCCGGGCGGGCCTCAGCCCCGGCGCGGCACCAGCAGGCTGGCCGCGAACACCACCGTGGCCGCGACCACGATGCTGGGCCCGGCGGGCGTGTCGAACACAAGCGAGCCCCACAGCCCGCCCAGCGCCGCCAGCGCCCCGATCAGGGTCGCGCCCAGCGCCATCGCCTCGGGCGAACGGACCAGCGGCCGTGCGGCCGCGGCCGGGATGATCAGCATCGCCACGATCAGCAACGCGCCCACCACCTGCAACGCCACCGCCACCACCAGCGCCAGCGCCACGGTCAGCGCCAGCCGCTCGCGCCCCGGCTCCAGCCCCGAGGCCTTGGCCAAATCCTCGCTGACCGTCACCGTCAGCAGCGCGCTCCAGCGCCATAACAGCAGGCCCAGCACCGCCAGCGCGCCTGCCCAGATCACCACCAGTTCGCCCCGGCCCACCGCCAGGATATCGCCAAACAGATAGGCCGACAGGTCGACCCGCACCGCCGGCAGGAACGACACCGCCACCAGGCCAAAGGCCAGCGCCCCATGCGCCAGCACGCCCAGCGCCGTATCCATCGCCAGCCCGCGCCCGGTCAGCGTCGTCACCGTCAGCGCCATCGCCAGCGCCGCGGCCAGCGTGCCGCCGAACAGCGAAATCTGGAACCCCAGCGCCAGCGCCACCCCTAGGATCGCGGCATGCGCCGTCGCCTCGCCGAAATAGGCCATCCGCCGCCACACGACAAAGGCGCCCAGCGGCCCCGCCGCCACCGCCACCGCCAGCCCCGCCAGCGCCGCGCGCACCAGGAAATCATCCAGCATGGGCCGGCTCCTTCTGCGTCGCCGCGCCGTTCGCAGGCGTGTGGTCATGGTCGTGATCGTGGTCGCAGGCGTCATGCGCGTGGTCGTGTTCGTGCTGGTACAGCGCCATGGTCCCGTGCGTGCCATGCCCGAACAGCGCCCGGTATTCCGGCGCCGCCGTGACCACATGCGGCTGGCCCTGGCAACAGATATGCCCGTTCAGGCAGATCACCCGGTCCGACGCGCTCATCACCACGTGCAGGTCATGGCTGACCATCAGGATCGCGACCCCGGTCCCGCGCCGCACGTCCTCGATCAACTGGTAGAACGCCGCCGTCCCCGGCTGGTCCAGCCCCTGCGTCGCCTCGTCCAGGATCAGCAGTTCCGGGTCGGCCAGCAGCGCGCGCGCCAGCAGCACCCGCTGGAACTGCCCGCCCGACAGCGCCGTCATCTGCCGGTCTTCCAGCCCCGGCACGCCGACCTTGTCCAGCATCGCACGCATCTCGTCCCGGTCGCGGCGGTCGGGCAGCGACAGGAACCGGCGCACGCTCAGCGGCATCCGGTCGTCCACCGCCAGCCGCTGCGGCACATAGCCGACCCGCAGCCCGGCCCGCCGCGTGACCTGCCCCGCGCTTGGCCGCACCACGCCCAGCAGCGCGCGCACCAGCGTCGATTTCCCCGACCCGTTCGGCCCGACCACGGTGACGATCTCGCCCGGCTCGATCACCAGGTCCACGTCCCGCAGTGCCGCCACCGCGCCATAGCTGACCCCCAGCCCCTGCGCCGCGATCAGCGTCATGGCCGCGCCTCCCGGCAGGCCGGGCACAGGCCCACCGCCTCGATATTCATCCGCTCGACCTCGAATCCCAACTCGTCCGCCGCCGCCCGCAACGCCCGCGCGACCGCCGCCCCCGGCGCCTCGGCCAGCGCATGGCAGGACGCGCAGATCAGGAAGGCGGGCACATGTGCCTCGCCCGGGTGCATGCAGGCGGCGAAGGCGTTCAGCCGCCGGATGCGATGGGCCAGCCCGTGCTCGACCAGGAATTCCAGCGCCCGGTAGGCCACGGGGGGCTGGCGGCCGAACCCGTCCTCGGCCAGCCGCTCCAGCACGTCATAGGCGCCCAGCGCCTGGTGCGTCTCCAGCAGGATCTCCAGCGTGCGGCGGCGCACCGGCGTCAGCCGCAGCCCCTGCGCCTCGGCCACCGCCTCGGCGCGCGCCAGCGCCGCGTCGCGGCAGGCGGCGTGGTCATGGTCCGCAAACGCAAGCGGTGCGTCCGTTTCCATGCGACTCCCCTCTTGACTTGTTATTTTATAACATATTCTCTCCGGGCAATCCGATGCAACCCCTCAAGATGGAGTTCCCGATGCCCAGGCTCTCAGCCCTTGCCCTTTCGCTCAGCGTGATTGCAACCCCTGTCCTGGCCGCGCCGCCCAGCGTCGTCACCGACCTGCCGGCCGTGCATTCCCTGGCCGCCGGCGTGATGGGCGAGCTGGGGCCGCCCACGATCCTGCTGGACCGGGGCGCCGATGCACACCACTTCCAGCTGCGCCCGTCGCAGGCCCGCGCGCTCGCCAAGTCGGACCTCGTGTTCTGGGTCGGGCCCGGGATGACGCCCTGGCTCGAACGCGCCATTGGGGGCGTCGGCCTCTCGGGCGAAAGCGTGGAGCTGATCGGGGCCCAGGGCACCTTCCGCCGCGACTTCGGTGCCGCGGCCGATGCGCATGATCATGCGCATGACCACGACGAAGACCATGCCGAGGCGGCGTCCCACGACCATGACGGCGACCACGCCGAGGCCGACGCCGGCCATGACAACGCCCATGACGGGCTTGACCCCCACGCCTGGCTCGACCCCGAAAACGCCCGCGTCTGGACCCGCCTGATCGCCGCGAAACTGGCCGACCTCGACCCCGGAAACGCGGCGGTCTACACCGAGAATGCCCAGGCGACGCTTGCCGCCATCGACGAGGCCGAGGCCCAGGTGCGCGCCACCCTCGCCCCGGTGGGCGACGCCCCGATCATGGTGTTCCACGACGCCTACGGCTATTTCGCCGACCATTTCGGCCTGAACGTCGCGGGCGCCATCGCGATGGGCGATGCGGCCGACCCGGGCGCGGGCCGGCTCGATGCGCTGCGCGACGACCTGCGCCATGACGGCATCGCCTGCATCTTCCCCGAGGCCCAGCACGACCCCGCCTATATCGCCGCCATCGTCGAGGGCACACCCACCCGGGTCGGCGCGCCGCTCGACCCCTCGGGCAGCCTGCTGGACTACGGCCCCGCGCTCTACCCCGCTCTGCTCACCGGACTGGCGCAGAATATCGCCGACTGCGTGACCGGCGCCGGGGGCTGATACCGCCCATCCCGCGCAACGCAAGGG
>JBNGDM010000028.1:0-19184 GCA_049975105.1 Rhodovulum sp.
CCGCAGCGCGCGTTCGGCGCGGGCCTGTGCTCCGGCGGCCTCCAGCCAGCCCCGCGTCTTTTCGAGGTCCGGCGCATGGTCGGCGGACGGGGTGTCGTCGTAGAGCGTGATCTTGTCGGTCGTGGTGTCGTGCAGGCCCGCGACGAACAACGTGTCGCCGGGCAGCGTGATCCCATGGTCGGGCAGCCCCGCGCGGGTTTCGGGATCGTTCAGCAATTGCGCGAGGAGGCGCGCCGACACCTCGCCCGTATGGCCGCCGCAGGCGCCGCAGTGATAGGCGCTTTGATGCGGGTTGTTCGTGACCTGCGCGCCGTGGCCCAGCAGCAGGACGACCCGGCCAAACCCTTCCGTCAGGCTCATCGCCTTAAGCACCTTGGCGGCGGTCTCAACCTTAGCCTCGGTCGACAGCCCGCCGACGAACCGCGGCGCGGGGGCATTGTCTCCCGCCCGGCCGCCAAGGCCCAGCGCGTCCTTGAGCAGTTTCGCCCCGTAAAGCGGACCGGCCGCCTCGACGAAGGCGAAGGACGACACCGCGGCCTGCCGGAAGCGGCCCCAGGCCCGCACTGTCCGGGCGAGGATGCGGGTCCTTTGCTCCACCGCGTCCTCGGCCCGGCTGACCGAGGTCAGCGCGGCGGTCAAAAGCACCGGAAGCCGATGTTCGACGGCGTCGGAGCCCTGCGCCCGGTGCGCGAGCGGCAGGCCGAAGAAGCCGGCAAAGCCCAGCGTTTCGATCCCGGGAGCCTGGGATTCCAGTGCCCGGCGGATCACCTCGGAGCGGACGTCGATACAGAATGCCGCCTGCAGCGCCGGGCGCGTGTCGGGCGCGGGCGCGGTGACCAGAGCGCCGGCCAGGCGGCGCTGATAGGCGCGCTCGGCGGCCTCTTGCAGGATCGCGTCGACGACCTGTTCGGGCGTTGGCGTAACCGGGGCAGCATGGGCGGCGGCCACCTCCTGCCAGCGCTCGGCGACCTGCGGGGTACGCGCCAGCAACGCCTCTTCCCAGACCAGCCGGATCGCCAACAACTCGCCAAGCGTTCCGTCGGTCTCCCCGGCCAGCTCGGCCTGCCATAGCAGCCAGCGCGCGTGCTGTGCCCAGCCGCCCAGATCCATGAGCAGCCGGTGGAATGCCGTCTCGGCGGCCGCCTCGGATAGGCCGAGGTTGTCGGCGGCCCGCAGGACGGCCCGTTCCGGCGTGTCGGGGGCCGATGCCACATGCGCACAGAAGCCGCTCAGCCCGGCGATCTCGGGCGTCAGGTCGCGGCCCGCCCAGGCCTGCCAGGCCGGCCAGGCGGCCTGGTCGGGGGCGGGCGACCACAGCGCCTGGCCGCGATCGAACCGCCCGGCGGCCCACAGGCCGAAGCTGCGCTCGATCACCGCAGGCCAGTCCACGCCCGTCGCCTCTGCGGCAAGCTCCGCCACCGTCGGCAGGGACTGCGGCGCCGCGGACGGGGCCATGACCTTGGCCTTGAGCATCGCGAGGTCGCGCGGTTTCAGCGGCGAGGTGCAGGCGATCAGGGCCGCAGCGAGGTCGTCATCGGTGATCTGCCCCGCCGTGATCTGCCGGGCATACTCGACCCGCGGCCGTGTCAACGGCACGCCCGCAACCCGGGCCAGCCGGGCCGATGCGGTCGCCAGGTCCTCCCCGGCCTGGCCGAGGAAGGGGTTGACCGCCACGGTCGCGTCCAACGGGAAGGCCGGCGGGATGGCGCGGGCCGCGGCCTCGGCCGCCGAAAGCAGTTGCGAGATCCGGACGGGCGCGATCTGGGTATGGTTCATGAACATGGGAACTGGCCCTCCTGTCAGTTGGGCGTTGCGACCCGGAACCCGCCGATGAGGCGGTCGAGCAGCGCGTTGAGATAAAGACCGTTGGCAAGATGCACCCGCAGCCCGGCGCTCGCTGGGTGATGGGCCCAGAGCGGGAACAGGGCCTGGGCGAAGGCCACCAGGCCGAAGGACAGCACTGCGAGCACGATCAGCGCCCATTCCAGCGACCCGGGCACCGGCGCCGTGGGCAGGTGCGGCCCCCAGAGTGCCATGGCGGCCAACTGGAACGAAAAATAACCCGCCGTCGCGCCCAGCGAGGCCAGCGCCGTCCGCCGGGTCAGCGCCGCCGGGGCCGCATCGGCCAGGCCCTGCGCCACCAGGTAGGCGACGCCGAAGATCAGCATCGTGCCCAGCGCCAGCGCCTGCGGCGACTTGGGCCCGGCAATCGCGGCGAAGATGGCCGCCATCGCGCCGTAGATCACCAGCGCCAGGGCAAAGGATTTCAGAACCGCGCCAAGGCCGGGTGTGGCCACTGGCCCCGGCCTGTGCAGCGCCGCGACCGCCTGCACCGCGCCACCCGACGCCAGAAAGGCATGCGCCTTGTAGAGCGAATGCGCCAAGACGTGCAGCAGGGCCAGCGCCCAGAGGCCAAGCCCGCATTGCAGCAGCAGGAAACCCATCTGCGCCACCGTCGACCAGGCCAGCGAAGTCTTGATGGCGCTTTGCGTCAGCATGACCACGGCCCCGAACAGCGCCGTGAACCCGCCGATCATCGCCAGTGCCGCCATGGCAGCGGAACTCGCCTGAACGAGATCCGCGGTCCGGATCAGCAGGAAGCCGCCAGCGTTTACGATACCCGCGTGCAGCAGAGCCGAAACCGGGGTTGGGGCCTCCATAACCTCGGTCAGCCAGCCATGAAGCGGGAAGGCCGCTGTCTTGAGCACGGCCGCGAGCACCATCAGCGCGACGGCGAGATGCCCGGCCAGCGGCAGTCCGTCGCCGGCAGCGGCGGCCAGGGCCGCGACCGAGCCCGTCCCGAACTGTGTCATCAGGAGCAGGGCGGCCAGGAGCAAGGCGGCGTCGCCCGCGTGCCAGACCAGGGCGAACTTTGTGGCGGCCCGGCGGGCAGCGGCGCGCTCCGGGTAGAACAGCAGCAACTGCCGCAGACCGATGCCGATGCCGATGAAGGCGAGGATCTGGAGCGGCAGGCTGCCCGCCTGCATCAGCACCAGAACGGCGGCCAGTGTGGCCAGCATCAGGCCGTGAAACCGCCCCTCGCGCGGTTCGCCGTCGAGATAGCTGCGGGCGTAGCGCAGGACGATCCAGCCGATGAAGGCCACCAGAAGAGTCATGGTCGTGCTGATGGCGTCGAGCCGCAGGATCATCGCGGCCGGCCACTCGAACAGCGAAACCTGCATCGGCCCGCCGACCAGGGTCTGTGCAAGGCTGGCCGCGGCGAGCGCAAGCGCGACCAGGGCGGCCGTTTCGGGCAGCCACGAGACGGCCCTGGGACGGCGGCCGGGGTGCCGGAATGCAAGGGCGGCGGCGATCAGAAGGACGATCGGGGCGAATGGGCCCAGGGGAAAGGCAAGGGACATGAGATGTCTCCGCGTGGTGATGTCGCTGCGTGAAACACCTAGCGGTTCGACAGAATTAAAAAATTACATATAATATCTCTTACAGTTCTAAATTATAGATGTATCGTGGCGCTCAACCTCCATCATTTGCGGCTGTTCCGGGCCGTGGCACGCGACGGCACCCTGACCGGGGCGGCCCGTGCGCTGAACCTGTCGCAATCCGCGCTGTCCACGCAGATCAAGACGCTCGAGTCGTCGCTTGGGCACGACCTCTTCGAACGGCGCGGCCGCGGCCTCGTGTTGACCGAGGCGGGCCGGATCGCACTGGACCATGCCGAGTCGATCTTCAGGATGGCGGAAGATCTGACCGCGACGCTGACACAGGCGACCGCGGCGCGGCGGGCGCTGCGCGTCGGTGCCCTTGCGACATTGTCGCGCAATTTCCAGATCGGTTTCGTGGAGCCGTTCATCGGTCGGCCCGATGTCGAGGTCATCGTGCGGTCGGGGGCGCAGGCCGACCTTCTGCGGGCGCTCGAGGCGTTGTCGCTGGACGTCGTGCTGACCAACCTCGTGCCGGCCAGGGATGCCGCAAGCCCCTATCTGGTTCACGCTCTGTCCGAACAACCCGTCAGCCTCGTCGGTCCGCCCCGCTTGGCGGGGCGTCCGCTGCGTGACCTGCTGGCCACCGAGCCATTGATCCTGCCGACACCCGAGGCGGTGCTGCGTGCCGCTTTCGACGGTCTGGCGGGGCGTTTGGGTGTCGTGCCGCGAATCGCGGCAGAGGCCGACGACATGGCGATGCTGCGGCTTCTGGTGCGCGCCGGGGCGGGGCTTGCGGTTCTGCCGCCCATCGTCGTCCGCGACGAACTTGCCACGGGCGCGCTTGCGGAACTGGTGCGACTGGAGGGGATCACGGAAAGCTTTTTCGCGGTCACCCTGCAGCGCCGCTTTCCCAATCCGCTGGTCGCCGAAATCATCGACGCTTTCGACCTCGACAGGTCGTGACCCGGCCGCGCCGTGGTCGAGACGCCCGGAAAGTCCGCCCATGGGCGTGCGCCGTCCGGGCGCTGCGGCGGATAGGCAGATCTACCTAGGCAATGGTGCCGATAGCCGTCCCGGCCGGATTGCCGTAGCGTAATTGGTGTTCCAGCGGTAAGATTTCGTTGGGTTTCGGGGATTTCAAGCAGGCTTTGCGACTGTTCATAGTGATCCAAGTGAGTGGCTTGGAAGGTAACGCCCTGCCCTTAGGGGCAGGGCGCATTCTTTCCGGCCGCTGCGAAGCCGCTTGGGTCGTCCTGCGCAACGCAGTATGACCTTGATTGCGCCGGGCTCCGGTCCGGCAGCCGGAAACCGACCCGAGGCCTTGCCGATCCGATGAAATCTCTTGGTGTCATCCTCGCACTGGCGCTGGCGGGCCTCCAGCTCTTCGCGGTGACGGTTGTCGTTTCGTCCTCCTATTTCACCTCGGAGCGCACCCTTCTCGAGCATGCCAGAAGCCAGCTTGTCGATGTCGGCACCAACGTGATCCAGCATACCAAGTGGTTCATGTCGCCGGCGCGCAGCGCGGCCGAACTGTCGACGGCGCTGGCCGAGAACCGGATCGTCCGGCGCGAGGAACGCGACCACCTCGAGGGGCTGCTGTTCCAGCAACTGCGCTCGGCCCCGCAATTCGCCGGGGCGTTCTACGGCGACGAAGAGGGCAATTTCGTCTTCGTCAAGCGCGACGGCCCGCATGCCTACCTGACCAAGATCATCGATGTCACCGATCCGCGGCGCGCCCTGTTCATCGCCCGCGACGAGGATTTCGCCAGCCATGGCCGCCGTTTCGACCCGGACGATCCCTTCGATCCGCGCACGCGGCCCTGGTATCACGCCGCAAAGGCCCAGCGCAGCAGCATCTGGACCGATCCCTACATCTTTTTCACCTCGCAATCGCCGGGCATCACCGCGGCCACGCCGGTGATCGACGACCGCGGCGATGTGCAGGGCGTGGTCGGTGTCGATATCGAGATCAAGGAACTGTCAAACTTCCTGTCACAGCTCAGGATCGGCAAGACCGGGGCGGCTTTCATCCTGAACCGCAATGGCGACGTGATCGCACACCCCAACCCGGCGTTGCTGACGACGGTGGGCGAGGGGGGTACGCTGGAATTCCCCTCGATCCGGGAGATCAACGACCCGATCGCGCGGGCGGCCTTCGGCAACCGTATGACCGCCGACGGGGTCGCGGTCGAAAATCTGGTGCAATCCGATTTCGACCATGCTGGCCGGCGCTATGTCTCTCTGATCATGCCCTTCGGGCTGGACGATATTCCCTGGACGATCGTGCTGTTCGCCCCCGAGGACGATTTTATCGGCACGATCAAGGCGAACCGCACGCAGAACACGCTGATCGCGATTGCCGTGGCGGCGGCGACCGCGCTATTGGGACTGGCATTGGCAAACCGGATTCATGCGCCGGTCCGGGCTTTTGCAGTGCGGTCTGCGCTGATTTCGCAGGGCGAGATCGACCCAGCCGAACCGATGCCCAGCACCTACCGTGAATTGGAGAACGCCAACACCGCGCTCGTGCGCGAGATCTCGCAGCGCCGAAAGACCGAGACCGAATACCGCCTGACCTTCGAGAAGGCCTCGCGCGGGATGGTGCATATCGAAAGCGGCACGGGCCGGCTATTGCGGGTGAACGCCAGCTTTGCGCGGCTGCTGGGCTATCGCGAGGACGACTTGGAGGGGGTCGTCTTCCAGTCGCTGCTGGATCCCGATGAACCTGACGTGCTGACCGAATTCGGCGAGAGCATCGCACAGCACAGCGCCTTCGGGTTCGAGGCCAAGGCGATGCGCAAGGACGGTACGCCGGTCTGGATCAGTTTCAACGGCATCTTCTTCCAGGCCGACGGCGAGGCCGAGAATTACATCGTCGCGACGATCGACGACATCACGCAGGCGCGCGCCTCCGAAGAGAAGATCGAGTCGCTGAACCGCGAGATCGCACATTTCTCGCGTCAGCGGATGATGGGCGAACTTGCCACCGGCTTGGCGCATGAGTTGAACCAGCCGCTGACCGCCATCACCCAGAATGTCGATGCGGCGCTTTACCTGATGGGGCATGCGCCCGACCGGGCCGAAGAGGTGCGCGGCCTGTTGGGCGATATCGACCAGCAGGCCCACCAGGCCGCCGACATCATCCGTGCATTGCGCGCCTTGGTGCGCAAGGACGGCAACACGCCCACGGAATTCGGGATCCGCGAGCTTGCCGAACAGGCGCGCCGCCTGGTCCTCTCCGAGGCGCGGCAGCATTCGGTCGAGATCGTCATCTCGAAAGGGCCCGAGATCGAGGTGTGCGCCGTCCGGGTGCAGATCGCGCAGGTGGTGGTGAACCTGTTGCGCAACGCTGTCGAGGCGATCGCCGAGGCGCGCAGTCCCCGCCGTCAGGTCGTCGTATCGGCCCGGCAAATCGGCGGCACCGTTCAGGTCGATGTCGAGGATAGCGGGCCGGGCATCGGCGAAGGGGTCGAACCCTTCGCCCCGTTCGACACCACGAAACCGGACGGCATGGGCTTGGGCCTGTCGATCAGCCGGTCGCTGATCGAGGCGAACGGGGGCCGGATTTGGCACGAAGACGCTTCTTCCGGCGCGCGCTTCTGTTTTACGGTGCCGCTGAAAGGAGCCTGAGCATGCCATAGGACGCGTTGGACGAACCGTGCGTTTTCCTTGTCGACGATGACGCAGATATCCGCACATCGCTGTCGCGCGCGCTGGGACTGCGCGGCTACCAGGTCCGCACGTTCGCCTCGGCGGAGGATTTCCTGGCGGCCTATGACGGCAGCGCCTCCGGATGCCTGATCCTCGATTACGGCATGCCGAGAATGGACGGTCTGCAGTTGCAGCGCCATCTCAGGGACAGCGGCATCACGATCCCGGTCATTTTCATCACCGGGCATGGTGGCGTGCCCGAAACGGTTGAGGCGATGAAGATGGGCGCGCTGGATTTCCTGGAAAAGCCGTTCAAGCAATCTATTCTGGTCAAACGCATCGATGCCGCCTTCGATACCGACGAGAAGCGCCGTCGCGCCAACCTGCGCAATCACGAGACGCGCGCCCGCTTCGAGGCGCTGACCGACCGCGAGCGCGAGATCGCCTCGATCATGGTCACCAAACCCGCGCGCAACTCGTCCAAGGAGGTCGCCCGCCAGCTGGGCATCAGCCCGCGCACTGTCGATCACCACCGCGCCCGCATCCTCGAAAAGATGGAGGCCCACTCGGTCGCTGAACTGGTCGAGGCGGCCGTCAAGGCAGGGCTTTTCAAGGACCAATAGGGACGCGACCCGGGGCAGCTTGCGCACAGGCATTGCAGGGATCGAACATTCCTCAGTGACGATCCACCTGTTTTAGGCCGAAATGCCGCATAGCTCGCCGGCCGACCATTCGGATTTCCACATTCGGCGCGATCACCATGCACGAATTGTCTCTGCATGGGCGACATCGCGTGGCTTTTCCGACAACGTCTCGCCTCTGCCGTAGGGGCCCCCCTTCGCGGTGGCGTTAACGAATGTTAACGAAAGGCCGACGCGAACACCTTCGAAGGAACGGACGGGGGCGGGCATGGTGGCGGGACTGCGCGGCGCATATGTCATTTCATGGATGCAGACGGAGCTCGACGGCGCGCGGGCGCCGGCGCCCCAGGCCATTGCCCCGGGTCTGCCCTGGCGCTGGACGGGTGATGCGGTTCGGATCGGCGGTGCCATGGCATCGGCCGACCCGGCCGACGATCAGGACGCGAGAGGGGCGGAGGCCGACGAGGCCGCGTTGCGCCGCCGGGCCGCGCGGTCGGCCGCGCGCCTGGTGGGTGTCGCCATCGACCGAAAGGCGGCATCGGAACCGTCCGGGGACAGCGCAATGCCCGACCGCGGTTTCGTGCTGACCGATGGCCGCGCCAGCTATGTCGCCACCGAGATCGACGCCGGCCCGGGGCGGCTGCCGCTGTTGATGTTCCAGGACGCGATGCCGCCGCGGGGCACCGACCTGTGGGTGGTCCGCCGGTTGGGCGCCGCACCCCTTGCGGTTGCAGTTCAGACCGGCCCCAAGGGCGTCATCTGTTTTGCCGAGGGCACACGCATCGACACGCCCGCTGGTGCGGTGCCCGTGGAAACCCTGCGCCCCGGGGACAGGGTGCTGACCCTCGATGATGGCGCCCAGGAAATTCTGTGGACCGGGCAACGCCGGATGACCGGGGCGCGGCTCTACGCGATGCCTCATCTCAGGCCCGTGCGCATCCGTGCCGGCGCCCTGGGCGGCGACCGTCCCTCGGACATGTTATTGGTCTCGCCGCGACACCGGGTGCTGGTCGCGGGCCCTGCCGCGCGGGCTCTCTTCAACAGTGCTGAACTGTTGGTGGCGGCCGAGGACCTGGTGAACGACCGTTCGATCACCGTCGACCATTCACTGCGCGAAATGACCTATGTCCACTTGATGCTGGACCGTCACCAGGTGGTCTGGGCGAATGGCGTCCCGACCGAAAGCTTCCACCCCGCCTCGACCTCGCTCGACACCGTGCCGCCCGACCAGCACGTGGCCCTGCTGGAGGCGTTCCCGGCGCTTCTGGGCGATCCCTGCGCCTATGGCGGTTTCGCACGGCGCTGCCTCACGGGGGCCGAGGCCGCGATTCTGCGCCACGAGGGCATGCCCGCCCATTGACAGCCCGCGAGGCATCTGTATAAGCGCGCCATTCCGGCCCCATGGCCGGATCTTTCATTGGTGTTGGTGGCCCCCGCAAGGGGATGCCTGTCGGCCCCGGACCCGATCCGGGGCAAAGGACAACGCCCTTCATGGCCGCCCCCGGGCGGCGCCCTATTGAAGGAGATCAGCCGTGAGCAAACGCACGTCTGCCAAGTACAAGATCGACCGCCGGATGGGCGAAAACATCTGGGGCCGTCCGAAATCCCCGGTCAACCGCCGCGAATACGGCCCCGGCCAGCACGGCCAGCGCCGCAAGGGCAAGCTGTCCGATTTCGGCATCCAGCTGCGTGCCAAGCAGAAACTCAAGGGCTATTACGGCGACCTGACAGAGAAGCAGTTCCGCCGCATCTTCGCCGAGGCAGAGCGAGTCCGCGGCGATACCGGTGAAATCCTCATTGGCCTTCTGGAGCGTCGCCTCGACGCCGTGGTCTACCGAGCCAAGTTCGTGCCCACGATCTTCGCCGCGCGGCAGTTTGTAAACCATGGCCACGTGCTGGTGAACGGCAAGCGCGTGAACATCCCGTCCTACCGCGTCAAGGAAGGCGACGTGGTCGAGGTGCGCGAGAAGTCCAAGCAGATGGCCGCCCTGCTGGAAGCCGTGCAACTGGCCGAACGAGACGTGCCCGATTACATCGAGGCCGACCATTCCAAGATGACCGCGACCTTCGTGCGGACGCCGGGCCTGGCCGACGTGCCTTACCCGGTGATGATGGAACCGAACCTCGTCATCGAATTCTACGCGCAGAACTAAGGGTCCGCGCCGCGACACCGACTTGGCGGCCCGTCCCCTGCCGGGGGCGGGCCGCGCCCGTTTTGGCTGCCCGGCCGCGCAATCGGGGGCGGGTCTGGCCGGCTTTTCCCACTGGCCTTGCGGGGGCCGCTCGGCTAGGGATTCCCGGCAAGGAGAGACGACGCCGATGACCCTGATCACGCCGCAGCCAGGTATCCTCGACATCGCGCCCTATGTGGGCGGGCAGTCCCACATCGCGGGCATGACCGACGTCATCAAGCTGTCCTCGAACGAGAACCCGTTCGGCCCGTCGGAACGGGCCAAGGCGGCGTTCGCGCGCACCGCGCACAGCCTGCATCGCTATCCTTCGACCGACCACGCGCACCTGCGCGCGGCCATCGGCGAGGTGCATGGCGTGGACCCGTCCAGGGTGATCTGCGGCGTCGGCTCGGACGAGATCATCACCTTTCTCTGCCAGGCCTATGCCGGCCCGGGCGACGAGGTGATCCATACCGAGCATGGCTTTTCGATGTATCGCATCTCGGCGCTGGCCGCCGGCGCCAGGCCCGTCGAGGTGCCCGAGCGCGACCGTGTGGTCGACGTCGACGCGATCCTGGGGGCCTGCACGGACCGCACGCGCCTTGTCTTCATCGCGAACCCCGCCAACCCGACCGGTACCATGATCCCGACGGAAGACGCGGCGCGGCTGGCCGACGCTCTGCCGCCGCAGGCGTTGCTTGTGCTGGACGGGGCTTATGCGGAATTCGTCGACGGCTTCGACGGTGGGGCCGCGCTGGTCGAGGCCCGCACGAACGTCGTGATGACGCGGACGTTTTCCAAGATCTACGGGCTGGGCGGCTTGCGGATCGGCTGGGGCTATGGCCCGGCCGAGGTGATCGGGGTGCTGGACCGCATTCGCGGGCCGTTCAACCTGTCGACAACGCAGCTGGAAACCGCCGAGGCGGCGCTGCGCGATACCGACTATACCGACCGCTGCCGGGCCGAGAACGCGCGGATGCGCGCCTGGCTGGTCGAGGCGCTGAACGGGGCGGGCGTGCCGACCGACGAGTCCTTTGCCAATTTCGTGCTGGCGCGGTTTGCCGACCAGGCCGAGGCCGAGGCTTGTGATGCGTTCCTGAAATCACAGGGCCTGATCGTGCGCCAGGTGGCGGGCTACAAGCTGCCCGACTGCCTCCGCATCTCCGTGGGCGACGAATCCGCCTGCCGCCGCGTGGCCCACGCCGTCGCCCGGTTCCGCGAGGGCGCGCGATGAGCGTGCTCTACGACCGCGTGGCGCTGATCGGTCTGGGGCTGATCGCGGGGTCCATGGCGCTGGCGATGCGTCGGGCGGGGCTTGCCGGCGAAATCGTGGGTACCGCGCGTTCGGCTGAAACCCGCGCCGTCGCGGCTGAGATCGGGCTGGTGGATCGGGTGGTCGACACCGGTGCCAAGGCGGTGCAGGACGCAGATCTGGTGGTGCTGGCCGTGCCGGTAGGCGCGATGGGCGCGGTTGCCGAAGAGATCGGCCCGCACCTGAAACCCGGCGCGACCGTCACCGACGTGGGCTCGGTCAAGCGCGCTGTGATCGACGCGGTCGGTCCCCATGTGCCCGAAGGTGTTCATTTCATCCCCGCCCATCCGCTGGCCGGAACCGAACATTCCGGTCCGCGCTCCGGGTTCGCCGAACTTTTCGACAATCGCTGGTGCCTGCTGGTCCCGGCCGAGGGCAGCGAGCTTAAGGCCATCGACCGGCTGCGTGCGCTGTGGGAGGGCATGGGCGCATATGTCGAGGAAATGGATGCCAACCACCACGACCTCGTGCTCGCCGTGACCAGCCATGTGCCTCACCTTATCGCCTATACGATGGTGGGCGTGGCCGACGATCTTCGGCGCGTGACAGACAGCGAGGTGATCAAGTATTCTGCCGCCGGGTTCCGCGATTTCACACGGATCGCTGCTTCGGACCCGACGATGTGGCGCGACGTGTTCCTGACCAACAAGGACGCGACGCTTGAGATCCTCGGCCGCTTCACCGAGGAACTGTTCGCCCTGCAGCGGGCGATCCGGACCGGAAAGGGGCAGGAATTGTTCGACTATTTCACCCATACCCGCGCGATCCGCCGCGGCATCATCGAGGCCGGGCAGGACACCGACGCACCCGATTTCGGTCGCGCGAAGGTGACGAAATGAGGCGGCGGATTTGGGGCGGCGCGTTCGCTCTGGCGATGATCGTCGGTCCGATGACCGCTGCCGCATCGCTCGACAGCTCGCCCCGTCCGGCGCCGCGTCCCGGAGAAACCGCCGTCGTGACACCGGCCCCGGCACCCGCGCTGCGCCGGGCGGCGGCCTCTGTCCAGCCATTGGCACGTTCCGCCAGGCCCGCGCCGCGCCCCGGCCTGCCAATCCGCACCGCTGCGCTGTCGGCTTCGGGGGTGCGCAGCCAACCCTCGGGTATCCTGACAGGCAAGCGGGGCGCCATCTGCGGCGATGCCGGTATCCGGGGCCAGGCGATGGCGCCAATCCCCGGCCGGATCAAGGGCTGCGGGATCGAGCGCCCGGTCAAGGTGACCGCGGTTGACGGCGTGCCGCTGAACCGGCCCGCGGTGATGGATTGCACCACTGCCCGCGCGCTGAAATCCTGGGTCGAGGGTGGCGTTCGCCCGGCGGTCGGGCGGCTGGGCGGGGGCGTCGCCTCGATCAAGGTCATCGCCGATTACGCCTGCCGCACGCGCAACAATCGGCCCGGGGCGAAAATCTCTGAACATGGCCGGGGCCGGGCGGTGGATGTCGCTGCGATCAACCTCAAGAACGGGGCGTCGCTCACCGTGCTGAACGGGTGGCGCGACGCGCGGCAGGGCAAGGTTCTCCGCCGTCTGCACCAGGCCGCCTGCGGGCCGTTCGGCACGGTGCTCGGCCCTGATTCCGACCGATACCATCAGGACCATTTCCACCTGGACACGGCCCGCTACCGCAGCGGCCCCTATTGCCGCTAACGCGGCCGCGCGCGCTCTAGCGGATGGTGAAATCGGGCGCGGGGGCAATCGGGACCGGGCCGAACCACGTTTGCCCGCCCGCAAAGCGCAACGTCACGTCCAGCGTCTCGGGGCGGCCGCCAAGCCCGGCCAGCAATTCCAGCGCATCCTCGATCCGGTCGGCCAGCGCCGGCGGTACCCGCCCCGAGGCGCGCGCGATCTCGACCATCTCGCGCCAGTTCGTCGCCCGCACGGTCAGCGCGCCGCTGGGCCGGCCCTCGGAATCCACGTCGAGATCACCCGCCGCGCGCAGCTCTAGGTCGCCCCATTTCGCGTCCAGCTCGGCCAGTTCGATGCGCGTGATCTGCGGCCGCCGGTCCTCGATCGCGTGGCGGTCCCAGGGGGCATCGAACCCCAGGATCCCGTCGATGCGCACATGATCGAACAGCGCCGGCAGCACGCCCGTCCGGCCCAGAAGGGCGACCAGCCGCGCGGGCGGGTGCATCCGGTCCGCGGCGAAGGCCACGGCATGGGCGTTCTTGCGCCCCTCGACCGCGGCCGAATTCAGCTCGGCGCGGGCCATCGTCGCCTCCCATCCAAGGCTTGAGGCCAGCGAAAACGCCTCCAGAACGTAATCCGCTCCCGCCACTTCAAGTGCCGGTCCCGGGCGGAAGGCCAGCCGCCCCTCCATCCGCTGGGCGCCGATGGCGATCGTCTCGGTCGGCGTGGCCAGCGTCTGGGTCTGGGGCCAGGTCAGAGTGACGTGGTGCGGGCGATACGCTTCGGCCTCGATCCGGAACGCGGGCGCCGACCAGGCCAGCCCGGTTCCTGGATCGGCCAGCGAAAGGTCGTCCAGTGCAGTTTCGAACCGCATCGGAAAGCCTGTGACCCCAACCGTCGCCACATCCGCCGCCCAGCCCTCGGCCCGGCGCGCCTCGAGCCAGGCAGAAAGCCCAGTCTCCAGCCCCCGCGCGCCCAGCGCCCAGTAACCCGACCAAAGTGCCACGGCCAGCACCGCCAGTGTCGCCAGGATCCGCATCGCGGGCGCCCCCTTTCGCATCCCCTCCGTTTGCGGTTTACAGGGGCCGGGCAACGAGGACCAGAACGATGCGCGACGGGCTATGGGTGTTCGGCTACGGATCACTGTTGTGGAAGCCGGGTTTCCCTGTCGCCGAACGGCGGCTGGCGCGGCTCGATGGCTGGCACCGCAGCTTCTGCATGCGCTCCATCCACCACCGCGGCACCGAGACCGAGCCGGGCCTCGTGTTGGCACTCGATGCCGCGCCGGGGGCCTGCTGTCACGGCGTTGTCCTGCGCGCCGAGCCGGGCACCGAGGACGCGACGCTGGCCTACCTGCGCGAGCGCGAACTGATCTCGTCGGCCTATTTCGAGACCGAACTCGACGTGGTCTTCGAAGATGGCAGCGACGGGCTGACCTCGCTTGCCTACGTGATCGACCCCGACCACGTGCAGTATTGCGGCGGGCTTCCTCTGGAAGAGCAGGCGCAAATCATCGCCCGTGCCCGCGGCGGGATGGGGCCGAACGACGAATACCTTTTCAATACCGTCGATCACCTTGCCGAACTTGGGATCGCGGATGCCGATCTCGCCTGGCTTGCCGAGCGCGTCCGGGCGCTCAAGAGCTATTGATTGTTGTTCGGGCGGGGCCCATGCCCTAGACTTGGGGGCGACGTCAACGGGGCGGGGCGCTTTCCATGGCCATGACCGAGCGCGAGGCCGAGCCGCAGTTCTCTCGACCGCTGCGCCAGATCCTCCTGATGCTCCTGTCGATCGGGCTCTTCTCGGCGGGGGCTTACCTGGCCTATCCGCAGGTCGCCCCGGTTTTCCTGGCGAACCCCTACCTGAACGGCGCGATCCTTCTGGTGTTCGTGGTCGGCGTGCTGGCCTGTTTCCTGCAGGTGATCCAGTTGATCTCGTCGGTGCAGTGGATCGAGGATTTCGCGGCCGGGCGGGCGGGGTACGAACTGACCCGCGCGCCGCGCCTGCTGGCCCCGCTGGCCGCGCTGTTGCGCAAGCGACGCGGCAAGCGGATGCAGATCGGCGCGGCCTCGGCGCGGTCGATCCTCGATTCCGTCGCGACCCGCATCGAAGAGGCGCGGGACATCACGCGCTATATCGTCAACCTGCTGATCTTCTTGGGACTTTTGGGCACGTTCTACGGGTTGGCGACGACGGTTCCGGCGGTTGTGGAAACCATCCGCTCGCTCGCCCCGCAGGAAGGCGAGGGCGGGGTCGAGGTGTTCGGCCGGCTGATGACCGGACTCGAGGCGCAATTGGGCGGCATGGGCACGGCGTTTGCCTCGTCGCTCTTGGGGCTTGCGGGCTCGCTGGTGGTGGGCCTTCTGGAACTTTTCGCCGGCCACGGCCAGAACCGGTTCTACCGCGAACTCGAAGAATGGCTTTCGACGATCACGCGGCTGGGCTTCTCCTCCGGCGAGGGCGAGAGCGAGGCCGGCGCCGAGACCGGCCTGCTGGCGGCCACGCTCGACGAACTGGCCGAGCAGATGGAGGCGATGCACGCGCTGTTCTCCCGCGCCGATGACGGGCGCAAGGCGCTAGAGGCGCGCGTCGGGTCGCTGGCCGATGCGGTGGAGTCGCTCGGTGTCGCGCTGGAGGGCCAACTTGGTCACAGCAATGATGTGACTGCCGCCCTTGCCCGCGTGGCCGAGGGGCAGGAGCGCGCCGCCACGGCCATCGAGGCGCGGATGGGCGAAGAGGGCGCGATGGCCGATGCCGAGGCGCGGATGCGCCTGCGGTCCATCGACGTGCAGCTGTTGCGCATCCTCGAAGAGATCTCGTCGGGCCGGCAGGAAACCGTGACCGACCTGCGCGGCGACCTGGCCGCGATCGGCCGCGCCTTGTCCAAGCTGTCCGCCGAGGACGAGCGGTGGAGTTGAGCCGATGGCCTTGACCCGGCGAAGCGGCAACCGGTTCCAGGCGTCGATTTGGCCCGGCTTCGTCGACGCCATGACGGCGCTCCTGCTGGTGCTGATGTTCGTGCTGTCGATCTTCATGATCGTGCAGGAAATGTTGCGCGAGACGATCACGGGCCAGGAAAGCGAGCTGTCGCAACTGGGCGCGGAACTTGCCGCACTGTCAGACGCGCTGGGCATGGAACAGCGCCGCGCCGAAGGTCTGGAGCAGGAAATCGGCACCCTGACCAGTTCGCTGGCCTCGGCCCGCACGCAGGCCGAGGAACGCGAGGCGCTGATCGCCTCGTTGCGGGGGCGGATCGACGCCCAGGCCGCCGATCTGGACGCGGCGCGCGCCTCGATCACCGATTTCGAGGCCGAGGTGGCGCGGCTCTTGTCCGAAAGGGACGCCGCCAGTGCGCGGGGAGACGCACTGGCCGAGGATGTGGCCGCGCTGGAGGCCCGGCGCGACGCGTTGATGACCGAGCGGGAACGCCTGTCGCTGGCGCTGGCTGCCACGCGCGACGAGGTCGACGCCCAGACCGAGGCGGCCCGGCTGGCGGCGTCCCGGCGCGAGGCGCTGGAGGCGCTTGTCGCCGATCTCAAGGCCGAGCAGGCCGAGACCGAGGCGGCGCGCGCCGCGCTCGCGGGCGAGGTCGAAGCGCTGCAATCGGAATTGTCCGAGGAAGAGGCCGCGCGGCTGGCCGAGGCCGCGGCGGCCCAGGCGCTGCGCGACCGCCTTCAGGGTGCCGAGGACGAGTTGACCGCGATGACCCTGTCGCTGGAACAGGAGCGCGCCCGCGCCGAGGAAACGCTGACCCTGCTGGCCGCCGCCGAGGTCGCCCGCGATGCCGCTGCGGCCGAGGCCGCCGAGACCCTGAGCGAGGCCGAGCGGCGCGCGGCCCTTCTGGCCCAGGCCAACACGGCACTGGCCGAGCAAGAGGCGGCATCGGCGGAAAGCCAGCGCAAGGTGGCGCTGTTGAACCGGCAACTTGCCGCGCTGCGGGGGGAGCTGGGGGATCTCCAGGCGCTTCTGGAAGAGTCCGAAGCCCGCGATGCCGCCGCCCAGGTGCAGATCGAGGCGCTTGGCACAAGGCTGAACGCGGCGCTGGCACGCGCGGCCGCCGAACAGCGCGCGCGGGCCGATCTGGAAGAGGCCGAACGCCAGCGCCTGGAGGAGGAGGCCCGGCGCCTGGCCGAGGAAAAAAAGAACCTGGAGAACTATCGCTCCGAGTTCTTCGGCGAGTTGCGCCGGCTCTTGGCCGGGCGCGAAGGCGTGCGGATCGTGGGCGACCGGTTCGTGTTCTCGTCCGAGGTGTTGTTCGAACCCGCTCGCGCGCGGCTTTCGCCCGATGGCGAGGCGCAGATCGCCAACGTGGTCGGTCTGCTGCGCGACGTGGCCGACCAGATCCCGCCGGATATCGACTGGATTCTGCGGGTCGACGGGCATACCGACGACGTGCCGCTGGCCGAAGGCGCCGAGTTCGCCGACAACTGGGAACTCAGCCAGGCGCGCGCGCTGTCGGTGGTGCGGTTCATGGTCGACGAGCTTGGCTTTCCGCCCGACCGGCTGGCGGCGGCGGGCTTTGGTGAATACCAGCCCGTGGCCGAGGGGGACAGCCCCGAGGCGCGTGCGCAGAACCGGCGGATCGAGCTGAAATTGACAGAGCGCTAGAACGCGCTTTTCCGGCCGGCATAGGGCGGGGGGGCTTGCCAGAGCGTTCGTTTCTGCCGTCCGTCGCAGGTCACGGGATCGTCCGGGGCGAAGGGATCGACAACAGCGCCGCGGCGGCGCAGTTCGAAGCCCACAAGCGGCCGCCCCGCCCCGCCGCTTGTGCCGACCATGCCCAGCCGGGTGCCCTTGGACACGCGCAGGCCCAGGCGAACCGCCACGCTGTCCCGGGCGAGGTGGCAATAGCGGGTCAGCCACCCTGCGCCGTGGTCGATCACGACCCCGTTGCCACAGTCGGTGTCGGGCGCGGCGCTGTCGTCCGGCTGGCCGTCGCGCAGGGCGATGACGGTGCCGGGCGCGGGGGCCAGGACGGCGGTGCCCGCGGGCGCGGTGAACTCCGTGCGGGTCTGCCCGTCGCGGCTGATCGGGCCGCAGGTGTAGTCTGCGGCGCCCGGGCCGGGGTCGCGGTCGACATAGGCGGCGATGGCGCAATCATGCCCCGGCCAGCAATCAATCGGCAGCGCCAAACGAATGTCCCCCGCGGCCGGGTAAGCCGCGAGGGACAGGATCAGGGCCGCGCTGGCGCGGTGAATCACTCCGCCGTCAGAAGCGGTGGCTTCTTCGAGCCGAGCCGGCGCTTCTCGGGCTCGTCGATCTGCAGGTCGATCTCGCCATCCTTGACGCCGACCTTGACCACGCCGCCCTTGGCGAGCTTGCCGAAGAGGAGTTCCTCGGCCAGCGGCTTCTTGATGTTTTCCTGGATCACGCGGCCCAGCGGGCGCGCGCCCATCTTGTCGTCGTAGCCCTTTTCGGCCAGCCATTCGGCCGCGGGCTTGGTCAGCTCGATGGTCACGTTGCGATCCATCAGCTGCGCCTCGAGCTGCAGGACGAATTTCTCGACCACCTGCATGATGATCTCCTTGCCCAGCGGCGCGAACGAGATGACCGCGTCCAGCCGGTTGCGGAACTCGGGCGTGAAGGTGCGCTCGATCGCGGCGGTATCCTCGCCCTCGCGCCGGTCGCGGCCGAAACCGATGGCGGCTTTGGCCTGTTCCGCGGCACCGGCGTTCGAGGTCATGATCAGTACCACGTTGCGGAAATCCACCTGCCGGCCGTTGTGGTCGGTCAGCTTGCCGTGGTCCATCACCTGCAACAGGATGTTGAACACGTCCGGGTGCGCCTTTTCGATCTCGTCGAGCAGCAGCACGCAATGCGGATGCTGGTCGACGCCGTCGGTCAGCAGGCCGCCCTGGTCGAAGCCGACATAGCCCGGCGGCGCGCCGATCAGGCGGCTGACGGCGTGCTTCTCCATGTATTCCGACATGTCGAAGCGCAGCAGTTCCACGCCCAGCGTGTGGGCGAGCTGCTTGGCGACCTCGGTCTTGCCCACGCCGGTGGGGCCGGCGAACAGGTAGTTGCCGATCGGCTTCTCGGGTTCACGCAGGCCCGCGCGGGCCAGCTTGATCGCCGAGGACAGTGCCTCGATCGCCTTGTCCTGGCCGAAGACCACGCGCTTCAGCGTCGCCTCCAGGTCCTTCAGCACCGCCGCGTCGTCCTTGGAGACGTTCTTGGGCGGGATGCGGGCGATCTTGGCGACCACGGCCTCGATCTCCTTGGCGCCGATGGTCTTGCGGCGTTTCGATTCGGCCACAAGGTGCTGCGCCGCGCCGGCCTCGTCGATCACGTCGATGGCCTTGTCGGGCAGCTTGCGGTCGTGGATGTAGCGCGCCGACAGTTCCACCGCGGTCTTGATCGCGTCGGCGGTGTACTTGATGTCGTGGTGCTTCTCGAAATAGGGCT
>JBNGDM010000029.1:0-18910 GCA_049975105.1 Rhodovulum sp.
GACCGCGCCGCCGCCCGCAGGCTCATTCGTCAAGCCAGAGATCATACCAGCTCGACGAGTTCCAGCGCGGCGTGTTGTGGTGGTTCACCAGCTTCTTCGAGGTGACCGAGATGAACGGGTGCTCGATGGCAAAGATCACCGGCAGTTCCTCCATCGCGCGGCGCTGGATCTCATGATACATCGCCGCCCGCTTCTCGGGGTCGAGTTCCGAGGCCGCGTCGTCGATCATCTGGTCGATTTCGTCGCTTTGCCAGCCGAACTGGTTGGTCCAGGGTGTGCCCTCGGGCTGGCCCGAGCGCAGCCAGACCATGGTCGACACCGCCGGGTCCGACCGGAACTGGTGCCAGCCGTTCGCCGTGTCGAAATCGTGGTCGCGGTAGACCCCGTTCAGAAAGCCCGGCGCGTCGTTCGTCAGCAGTTCCACGTTGATGCCGATTTCCTTCATCGCCTGGGCGTAATACTCGGCCCAAAGCTGGGTGTATTCGCCCCAGGGCGCCGGGCGGTGGCGCAGGGTGAACCGGAACCCGTCATCGCCCACCGGATAGCCGGCCTCGTCCAGCAGCGCCTTGGCGCGCTCGGGATCGTAGGGATAGGTCGGCACGTCGTCGGTATAGTTCACGCCGCCCGCCGACGGGATCGGCCCGCGGCCCGGCTTGGCATAGCCGCGCATGATCGTCTGGATCGCATAGTCGATATCCAGCCCGTGATAGATCGCCTGCCGCACCTTGAGGTCCGCGAGGATCGGGTTGCGGTGATTGAACTCGACGGTGGAGTGGGCGACGTTGTTTTCATAGCCCTTTGTGCCAACGTCGAACCGGTCATCCTGCGACAGCCGCTCGATATCGGCCATCGACACCCCGATGAAGCCCGATTCATGCACCTCGCCGGCCTCCAACGCCGCGGCGGCCGCCGACTTGTCCTTGATGAAGCGCCACACGATCCGGTCGAGATAGGGATAGCCCTCGCGCCAGTAATCCTCGTTCTTGACGGCCATCACGTATTGACCGCGCTCGTATTCCACGAACTTGAAGGGACCCGTGCCCACGGGGGCGGTGTTCAACTCGTTCTTGAGGATGTCGGTGCCCTCGTACAGATGCTTGGGCATCGGGTGGCCGAGGTCTGGCATGGCCGCCACGAAAAGCTCCAGGGGCATCGGGCGCGAGTAGTTGAAGACCGCGGTGTGCGGATCGGGGCAATCGACCGACTCCAGGTTCGCCTGTAGCGCCGAGGAATAGTTCAGCAGCTTCTTCCACATCTCCATCGCGGTGAAAGAAACGTCCTCGCAGGTGAAATCCTCGCCGTCATGCCATTTCACGCCCTCGCGCAGCTTGACCGTGATCGCCAGACCGTCCTCGGAGGACGACCACTCGGTGGCTAGCACCGGCACATAGCCGTCATAGCTCTTGTCGATCAGCGGCTCCACGATCTTGCCCGAGATGTTGTAGACCCCGGTCGAGGCGCGCAGCGCCGGGTTCAGGATGCGCTGTTCGGAAATCATGTGGACGATGGCCGTGCCGCCGGTCTTGACGTCCTGCGCCAGTACCGGCCCGGTCAGTCCCGCAATCGCCATCGCCCCGGCCAGCGCAGCGCCCGCCGCGTGCTTTCGTGGTGTCATGCCGCATGTCTCCCCGTTGTCTTGCCCCGCCGGACGCGCGGGGCGTTCCCGAATTTGTTTCCCGTCCCCTAACAGTGCGCGGCCGGTCGGGCCTGTCAACATTTTCACCTGCCGGCTGGGTTTCGGCGGGGACTTGCGCTAGGATTTCGGGCAACCCGCCGTGGGCGGGCAGGGGGGACAGCATGGCGGGGACGGTCTGGATCACCGGCGCAGGCTCGGGAATCGGCGCGGCGATGGCGCGGGCCTTCGCCGGGGCGGGCCACCCCGTTGCGCTGACCGCACGCAGCCAGGCCGACCTGGAGGCCCTGGCCGCGGACCTGCCCGAAGCGGCGCGCGTGCTTGTCCTGCCCGGCGACGTGACCGACCGCGACGGCATGGCGGCGGCCGCGCGCCGGGTCGCAGACTGGGGCGGCGGGCTGCATATCCTGTGCAACAACGCCGGGCTCAACATCCCGCGCCGGCGCTGGGCCGATCTGGACTGGGACAGCTGGGACCGCGTGTTCGAGGTCAACCTCAAGGGGGCGCTGAACGTGATCGCGGCCTGCCTGCCGATCATGCGCCACCAGAGGGACGGTCTGATGATCCACACCTCCAGCTGGGCCGGGCGGTTCCATTCGCCTGGGGGTGGCGTGCCCTATGGCGCCTCTAAACACGCGCTGTCCGACCTCTCGGCCAGTCTCAACGCCGAGGAGGGGGCGCACGGCATACGCTCGACTGCGCTCTGTCCCGCCGAGGTGGCGACACCCCTGCTGGCGAAACGCCCCGGTTTCGATACCTCCACCATGGGCGCGATGATCCAGCCCGAGGACATGGCGCAGACGGCGCTGTATGTCGCCGCCATGCCCGCCAATGTCGCCGTCCACGAAATCGTTCTGGCTCCCGTCCGGCGGGCCGCAGACGCGACCCCAACCTGACCCGGAGTTCCCGCATGGCCCATCCCGTCCTCGGCATCGACCACTGTTTCGTCCTCGTCAACGATCTCGACGCGGCGGCGGCCCAATATGCGGCGCTGGGCTTCACCCTGTCGCCGCGGGGGCTGCACTCGGCGGCCAAGGGCACGGCGAACTACACGATCATGTTCCCCGAGGATTACCTGGAGCTTCTGGGCGTGCTGACGCCCACCGAAGGCAATGCGCCCCGCCGCGCCATGCTTGACCGCTGTGGGCAGGGCCTGCACGCCATTGCCTGCCGGATCGGTACCGCCGAGGCCGCGGCGCGCGACCTGGCCGATCTGGGCATAGGCACCCAGGGCCTGGGCAGTTTCGAACGCCCCGTGCCCCTGCCTGGCGGCGGCGAAGGGATCGCGGCCTTTTCGACTGTCTCCTTCGCCCCCGAAGAGGTGCCCTTCGGCATGGTATTCATGTGCCAGCACAGGACGCCCGAAACCGTCTGGCTGCCCGAGCTTCTGGATCACCCCAACACCGCCTGCGGGCTGGACGCGATCCTGGCGCTATCGGACGATCCGGGGGGCGATGCGGCCCGCTTCGCCCGGCTTTGGGCCGAGGGCGAGGTCGACATCCGCGGCGGCGCCCATTGCGTGCGGACAGGGCCGCATTCCGCCCCGCTGATCCTGATGGACGGCGACGGTCTGGCCGCGGCTTATCCGGGGGTCGATCTCGGCGCGACCGCGCAGGGCGCCTTTGCCGCGGCGCGCGTCAAGGTGCGCGACCTGCGCCGGGCCGAGGCCTGCCTGAACGACGCGGGAATCGCGGGCATCCCTACCGGGCACGGGCTGGCCGTGCCGCCGCAGCGGGGCGCGGGCTGCATCGTCGAGTTCGTTCCGGCATAGGCGCGGACATCAGAACATCGCGTGCTCGCCCAGGTCCACGTGCGCATCGCCGCGCACCAGCCGCGCATAGAAATCATACAGGGTTTCGGTCCCGGTCTCGGGTGTGGCGTCGGCGTCATACCGCCCGGTCGCCGGGTCCAGCACCAGCATCGACTCGGTGGCGTAATACCGCCCGATCCGGGCGAATTCCGCCTTGTCGCGCATCCTGGGCGAGACCTTGCCCAGCGCGCCCAGCACCGCGATGATCGCGTCCATCATGCCCACCGGCACAGATCGGAATTTCGGTTCCCTTCCCAGCAGGCGGAACAGTTCCTCGCCCTGCTCGCGGGGGGTGATAGCCGGACCCGGCCCCCCGATCGGCAGCACCTTGTTCCGGCGGCTTTCGTCGTCCAGGCAGTCGGCCATGTAGGCGCCCAGGTCATCGTCGCTGATCGGCTTGCAGGCGGTCAGGGCGCCATCTCCGAACAGCAGGAACGGCTTGCCTTGTCGCACCCTTTCCACCTGGCCCGACAGCGACTTGAAGAACGCCGTCGGCCGCACGATGGAATAGGTCAGGCCCGAGCCGATCAGTTCCTCCTCGAAGGCCAGCTTGGCCTTCTGGAACTCCAGCAACGGTTTCTGCACGCAGATCGCGGACAGCAGGACGACCTGGCCGACACCCGCGTCGCGCGCCGCGGCCAGCGCGTCGGAATGGGCCTTGTGGTCGATCGCCCAGGCGTCTTTCGGCGACCCGGTGCGCGAGGCGAGGCAGGAGACCAGCGCATCGAACCGTTCCCCCCTGATCCCGTCGCGGGCCAGCGCGGCGGGGTCGGTCACGTCGCAGGGCCGCAGGTCCACGCCGGCCGGCAGGTCGCGGGGCCGGTCGCGGCCGGGGCGGACGAGGCAGGTCACCTCGTGCCCGCGGGCGGCAAGGGCGCGGGTGGTGGCCTTGCCGATCGTGCCGGTGGCGCCCAGCATCAGGACGCGGCGAGGGTTGGGCGATTGGGGCGTGGTCATGCTGTCGGTCCTTGCCGCTGTGGCGGGGTCGGCGCCACTTTAGGCAAGCGGCGCGGGATGCTGAAGGGGGCATGCGCGCGCCCCGTTCGGGGTTTGACAGATCGCGCGCGGGCGGGCTCTGATGCGGGCGGTCGAAGCATCGGGGGTAGCGTGGTGACGAAGGCGAATTTCGATCTGACGGGACGGGTGGCGCTGGTCACCGGGGCCAGTCGGGGCATCGGGCGGGCGCTGGCCGAGGGGCTGGCGGCGCATGGGGCCGACATCCTGGCCGTGGCCCGCGACGAGGCCGCCCTCGACCCGGTCTGCGAGGCGGTCGCAGGCCAAGGGCGCACCGCGATCCCGCTGGCCGCCGACGTGTCCGACAGCGCGGCGATAGACGCGCTTTTCCAGCGGATTCAGCGGCTTGGAATGGCGCCGGACATCCTGGTGAACAATGCCGGGATGGAGCAGGTCTGCCCCTCGGACGAGGTCACGCCGGAGTTGTGGGACCGGATCCTGGATACCAACCTGAGGGGGGCGTTTTTCGTGGCGCAGGGGGTCGCGCGGCCGCTTCTGGCTGCCGGGAAACCGGGGAGCATCGTCAACCTGGGCTCGCTGACCTCGGCGGTGGGGGTGCCGACGGCGACGGCCTATACCGCGTCGAAAAGCGGCATGCTGGGGATGACGCGGGCGCTGGCGACCGAGTGGGCGGGCGCCGGGATTCGGGTCAACGCCTTGGGACCAGGGTATTTTCGCACCGACCTGACCGAGGTCTTCTATGAAAACGAGGACTGGCAAAAGGCCATGCTGGGCAAGATCCCGATGGGCCGGTTCGGGCGGATGGACGACCTGATCGGGGCCGCCGTGTTCCTGGCCTCGGACGCCTCGGCCTACGTCACGGGGCAGATCCTGTATGTCGATGGCGGCTACATTTCGGCGATATGAATCGCATATGAATTCCATATGAATCGCATATGACTTTTATACGCCTTTTCGCCCGCCCGGCGGGGCGGGTCCGCTTGACACTCCGCGGCCATCCGACCAGCATTCGGCGGCGCGCGGGGGTGGCGGAGTGAAGATGGAATCCCGAAACCGGATGGTCGAAATCGCGGGCGTCTCGCGGGTGTTCGGGACAGTGGCTGCCGTGTCGAACGCCACGCTGCACGTGGACCGGGGCGATTTCCTGACGGTAGTCGGCCCCTCGGGCTGTGGCAAGACGACCCTGTTGCGGATGATCGCCGGGTTCGACCGGCCCGACGCGGGCGAAATCCGCATCGGCGGCGTGCGTATGGACCGGGTGCCGGCCTGGCAGCGGTCCATCGGGATGGTGTTCCAGAAACTGGCCCTGTTCCCGCACATGACCGCGGCCGAGAACGTGGCCTATCCGCTGAAGATGCGCCGGTTCGACCCGGCCCGCATCCCGGGGCTGGTGGACGAGTACCTGGCCCTTGTCCGGCTGGCGGAGTTCAAGGACCGCCGCCCGCATGAATTGTCGGGCGGGCAGCAGCAGCGGGTGGCCATCGCCCGCGCGCTGGTCTTCGGACCCGACCTGTTGTTGCTGGACGAACCCCTGTCGGCCCTTGATCGCAAGCTGCGCGAGGACATGCAGCTGGAATTCCGCCGCATCCAGCAGGAACTGGGCGTGACCACGATCAACGACACCCATGACCAGCGCGAGGCGCTGGTGATGTCGGACCGGATCGTGGTGATGGAGGGCGGCGTGATCCAGCAGGCGGACGACCCGGTATCGCTGTATCGCCAGCCCGGAACGCCCTTCGTCGCGCGGTTCATCGGGGTGACCTCGATGTTCCCGGGCCGGGTGACCGCAGAGACCCCCGAGGCGGTGACCGTCGCGGCGGGCGAGGCCACGTTGACCGCCCGCGGCGGCGGCGCGGCGCTGGGCGCGGGTGCGGCGGTCGAGTGCGCGATCCGCGCCGAGCAGATCGCCATCGGGCCGCGGGACGGCGCGCCCCGGTTCGAGAACGCGGTGGACGGCATCGTGCGCCAGCGCATCTTCGAGGGCGAGCGGATGGTCTATGCGGTCGAGGTGCCGGGGCTGGGGGGCGCGGTTCTGAACGTGTTCGACCACGATCCCGTAAGCCACTCGGTCTATGACGAGGCCCAGCCGGTGCGGCTGGAATGGGCGGCGCGCGACCTGATCGCCTTTCCGGCGGGGCCCGCCCCCGCCGTCACCACGGAACACAAACCAACGGGGAGCCTTACGACATGACGATCACCGATTTCGCCGGGCGGCGGACATTCCTTAAACTGGGCGCGGCGGGGGCCGGCGCGCTGGCCATGCCGGGCATCCTGCGGGCGCAGGACAAGCCGTCCGAGATCATCGTGCGCGCCTGGGGCGGGGCCTGGGGCGACGCGCTGAAGGAAGGCGTGGCCGACCCGTTCACCGCGGCGACCGGCATCCCGGTGCGGCTGGATTTCACCGAGGATAACGAGATCAAGCCCAAGATCTGGGCCGCGGTCGACCAGGGGCGCATCCCGCCCATTCACGTCAACTGGGACACCACCACCAACGCCACGATTTCCGCGCTGCGCGGCGTGACGGTGGACCTGTCGGACCTGCCCAACCTTGACGGTCTGTTGCCGCTGGCCAAGCCCACCGGGCTAGAGGGCTATCCGCTGGTGAATACCTATGCCTATGTCTATGTCTGCGCCTACCGGCCAGAGGCGTTCCCCGACGGCGCGCCCGACAGCTGGACGGTGATGCTGGACCCGAAATTCAAGGGGCGCGTGGCGCTGTATGATGACGGGATCGGCTTCAACCCGATCGCGGTGATCGCGGGCGGCGGCAGTTTCGAGGACATCCCCGGCAACATGGAGCCGGGCTATGAATTCTACCGCAAGCTCAAGGAGAACGCGCCGCTTCTGGGCGAGGATGCCGATTTCACCACCTGGTTCCAGAACGGCGAGATCGACCTGGCCTGCACGATTTCCGTGAACGCGCGCGCCGCCCGGCAAAGCGGGATCGACGTGGAATGGACCGTGCCGAAAGAGGGCTGCAAGGTCGATACCGACGGGTTGTGGGTGCCCAGGATCCTGCCCGCGAACGAGGAGCACTGGGCCAAGGAATTCGTCAACTTCGCCCTGTCGCGCGAGGCGCAGGAGAAGTGGTGTTCGCTGTTGGGCCTGCCGCCCGTCTATCCGGGGATCGAGCCGCCCGCGGACCTGGTGGGCGATCCGTCCTATCCGACGACGCCTGCGGATTTCGAGCGTCTGGTCTCGGTGCCCTCGCCGGTGCTGGTGGAGAACCAGCCGGTCTGGTTCGCCAAGTTCAGCGAGATCTTCCAGGGGTGATCGCCCTGCGCGGCGGGGCCTTGCGGGGCCCCGCCCGTTGTCCTGACCCATGTCCCACATGAAATACCCGATTTCCTGGCGCCTGCTGGATGCGCTCGAGGCCGCCGCGGCGGTTCTGTGGCCCGCGCGGATGCGGCGGCTGACGGCGTGGGCGTTGCTGGCGCCCGCGCTGCTGTTGGTGGGGCTGTTGGTGATCGGGCTGGGCTACATGGTGGAATACAGCCTGCACGAGCTGGACCTGGCCACCTACCGGCTGAAAGAGGCCTATAGCCTGACGAATTACCAGACGATCCTCGATCGGCCGGTCTATGCCCGCGTGCTGGGGCGGACGTTGCTGGGGGCGGTGCTGGTCACCGCGATCTCGGTCGCGCTGGCCTTTCCCTATGCCTATGCGATCGTGCGCACGCCGTCGGCCGTGGTGCGCAAGGCGCTGTTGGTGGCGCTGTTCTTGCCGTTCTTCATCGGGCAGGTGGTGCGGGCCTATGGCTGGCTGATCGTGCTGGGGCGCGAGGGGCTGGTGAATTCGGCGCTGGCGGGGATGGGGCTGCCGACCGTCGATCTGCTGTTCACCTACCCGGCGGTGATCTTCGGGCTGGTGCAATACATGCTGCCCTTTGCGATCCTTCTGCTGGTGCCGGCGCTGGCGGCGATCCCCGAGGACATGGAACTGGCCTCGGAATCCTTGGGCGCGCGCTGGACCTCGACCTTTCGGCACGTGGTGATCCCGATGGCGAAGCCGGGGCTGATCGGGGCGTCGGTCGTGGTGTTCACGCTGACGCTGACCGATTTCGCGATGCCGGAAATCCTGGGCGGCGGGACATCGGATTTCATCGCCTCGGCGATCTATGACAGTTTCTTCCAGATCTCGAACCCCGGGCTGGGGGCGGCGCTGTCGATGGTGCTGGTCACGCTGGGCAGCCTGATCGTGGCGGGGGTGTTCCTGGTGGCCGGCACCGGCACGCTGGGGGTGAGGGGCGCGAAATGAGGGGCAGCCTGTCCAAGCGCATCGCGATCTGGGGGCTGGTGTGGGTGAGCCTGATCACCCTCAGCCTGCCCACGCTGATCGTGATCGGCGCGTCCTTCACGGCCGGAGAGATCATCCGCTTTCCGCCCGAGGGGGTCTCGCTGCGCTGGTATGGAGAGCTGTGGCAGTTGGACAGCTTCAAGGCGGCGCTGGCGCGGACCTTCTATGTCTCGCTGATCTGCACGGCGGTCAGCCTGCCGGTGGGGACGCTGGCCGCCATCGCGACGGTGCGCTACCGCATCCGGTTCCGCAATTCGGTGCAGGTCTACCTGCTGTTGCCCTTTACCATTCCGCTGGTGGTCTCGGGCATTTCGCTGATGATCTTTTTCGGGGAAATCCGCATCCTCGGCCAGTTGTGGCCGGTGGGCGTGGCGCTGTGTGTCATCAACCTGCCCTTCATGATCTGGTCGGTCGCGGCCAGCGTGAACGCCATCGATCCCGAGATCGAGAACGCGGCGATGAATTGCGGCGCGCCGCCCTTGCAGACCTTTCTGACCGTCACGCTGCCCGCGGTGATGCCGGGCGTCATCACCGGCGGGCTGTTGATGTTCATCCTCGCCTTCAACGAGTTCCTGGTCAGCCTTTTCCTGACCGACAGCCGCACCGTCACGCTGCCCGTGCAGATCTACAACTCGATCCGGTCGGTCATCACGCCCGACCTGGCCGCGGTGTCGGTTCTGTATATCGCCATCGCCCTGATCGCCGTGTTCCTGCTGGACCGGCTGGTGGGGCTGGAAATCTTCCTGCGCTCGAAATGACCCGGAGTCGCCCATGTCGCCCAAGATCACCTGTCACGACCTTTCCACGCTGGACGCCGACGCCCGCGCGGGCCTGCTGAAGCGGACCGAGGGCGACCTTGGCCCGGTAATGGAAAAGGCCCGCCCCATCATCGAGGCGGTGCGGGACGAGGGCGACGCGGCGCTGGCGCGGTTCGCGCAGGACTTCGACCGCGCGCCGGTGACGGCCGATGCCATCGCGGCGACCCGCGCCGATTTCGACGCGGCCTTCGACGCGGTGGACCGCGACATGATCGAGGTGCTGGAATTCTGTTCGGACAACGTGCGGCGGTTTCATCAGGCGCAGATGCCCGAGGAGATGTGGTGGAAGGAAATGCACCCCGGCGTCTTTGCGGGCGAAAAGGTGGTGCCGATCGACTCGGTCGCCTGCTACGTGCCGCGCGGCAAGGGGTCGTTCCCGTCGGTGGTGATGATGACCACGATCCCGGCGGTGGTGGCGGGCGTGGGCCGGCCCTTCATCGTCACGCCGCCGGGGCCGGACGGCAAGGTGGATGCGGCCACCCTGGTCGCGGCGCGCATCGCGGGGGTGGAAGAGGTTTACAAATGCGGTGGCGCGCAGGGGGTGGCGGCGGTGGCCTATGGCACCGAAACCGTGCCGCGCGCGCCCAAGATCGTGGGGCCGGGCAGTCCCTGGGTGGTGGCGGCCAAGCGCCTGCTGGCCGACCGGCTGGACCCCGGCACGCCGGCGGGGCCGAGCGAGTCGATCATCCTGGCGGACGGCACCGCGAACGGGCGGGTCGCCGCGCTGGACCTGTTGATCGAGTCCGAGCACGGGCCGGACAGTTCGGCCTGGCTGGTGACCGACAGCCGCGCCGTGGCCGAGGAGGCCATCGCCGCGATCCCCGGTTACTGGGCCGAGATGGGCGAGGAGCGCACCGGCTATTCGCAGGCGGTGCTGTGCGGGCCGCGGGGCGGCGTGGTGCTGGCCCCGGACATGGGCGCGGCCTGCGAGTTCGTGAACGATTACGCGCCGGAACATTTGCAGATTCACGCGGACGTGCCGCATGATTACCTGGGCGCGATCCGCAACGCGGGCGAAATCCTGCTGGGCGCGCATACGCCGATCTGCATCGGGAATTTCACGCTGGGGCCGAACGCGGTGCTGCCGACCAACATGGCGGCGCTGACCCGCTCGCCGCTGGGGGTGCACGATTACCTGAAGACCATCGGGTTGGGCTACGTGACGCGCAAGGGCTATGACCTGCTGGCGCCCAAGGCCAAGCGGTTCGCCGAATACGAGGGGTTCGACGCGCATGCCAACGCCGTGTCGGCGCTGCGCGACAAGGCGTTCGGCAACGCGGGCTGACCGGGGTCAGTGGCGGGCCAGTTCCGCCTTGCGTTCCAGCCGACGGGCGTGCAGCACCGGTTCGGTATAGCCCGAGGGCAGGTCGCGGCCCATGAACACCAGGTCGCAGGCCGCCTGGAAGGCGATGCCGTCATAGCCCGGCGCCATCGGCACATAGGCCGGGTCGGCGGCGTTCTGGCGGTCGACCACCTGGGCCATGCGGCGCATCACCTCCATCACGTCCTCGGGGCTGACAACGTCATGGTGCAGCCAGTTGGCGATGTGCTGGGCCGAGATGCGGCAGGTGGCGCGGTCTTCCATCAGGCCGACATCGTTGATGTCGGGCACCTTGGAACAGCCGATCCCGGCGTCGATCCAGCGCACGACATAGCCGAGGATGCCCTGGGCGTTGTTCTCGACCTCGCGGATGATCTGGACCGTGGACCACTTGCGGAAGGCGGCCAGCGGGATGTCGAGAAGGCCGTCGACATGGGCGCGGCGCCCGCCCTTTTTAAGCTGTTTCTGCACCGCCAGCACGTCGACCGCGTGGTAATGCAGCGCGTGCAGGGTGGCGGCGGTGGGCGACGGCACCCAGGCGCAGGTGGCCCCGGCCTTGGGGTGGTCGATCTTGGCCGACAGCATCGCCGCCATCCGGTCGGGCATCGCCCACATGCCCTTGCCGATCTGGGCGCGGCCCGACAGCCCGCATTCCAGCCCGATATCGACGTTCAGGTTTTCATAGGCGGTGATCCAGGATTTCCGCTTGATGAACTCCTTGCGGCTGAAGGGGCCAGCCTCCATCGAGGTGTGGATCTCGTCCCCCGTCCGGTCGAGGAAGCCGGTATTGATGAAGGCGACGCGGTGTTTCGCCGCCCGGATGCATTCCTTGAGGTTGACCGAGGTGCGGCGTTCCTCGTCCATGATGCCCAGTTTCACGGTATGGCGCGGCAGGCCCAGGATCTCCTCCACCCGGGTGAAGGTGTCGTCGGCGAAGGCGACCTCGTCGGGGCCGTGCATCTTGGGTTTGACGACGTAGATGGACCCGGCGGGGGAATTGCGCGGGCCGTCGGTCTTTTTCAGGTCGTGCAGCGCGATCAGCGTGGTGATGGCGGCGTCCATCAGCCCCTCGAACACCTCGCGGCCGTCGGCGTCGAGGATCGCGGGATTGGTCATCAGGTGGCCCACATTGCGCACCAGCATCAGCGCGCGGCCCTTGACGGTGAAGGGGGTGCCGTCCGGCGCGATATAGTCCCGGTCGGGGTTCAGCGCGCGGGTCAGGCGGTCGCCGCCCTTCTGGAATTCGGTGGTCAGGTCGCCCTTCATCAGGCCCAGCCAGTTGGCATAGGCCGCGACCTTGTCGGGGGCGTCGACGCAGGCCACCGAATCCTCGCAATCCATGATCGCCGAGACCGCCGATTCCAGCCGGATGGCGGCAAGCCCGGCCTGGTCGCGCGCGCCGACCGGGTGGGTGCGGTCGAACACCAGTTCGACATGCAGCCCGTTGTTGCGCAACAGAATCGCGTCGGGCGCGCGGGGGTGGCCGCGGAAACCGGCGAATTTCGAGGGGTCCTCCAGCGGGTTGTCGTCGACCAGAAGCGCGCCGCCCTTGACGTGATAGCGCCGGGCGTCGGCGTGGCTGGTGCCCGCGATCGGGAACGCCTCGTCCAGGAAGACGCGCGCGCGGGCCACGACGCGGGCGCCGCGGCCGCGGTCATAGCCGCCCGCGGGCGGCGGGCCGCCCATCGCGTCGGTGCCGTAAAGCGCGTCATACAGGCTGCCCCAGCGGGCGTTGGCGGCGTTCAGCGCGTAGCGCGCATTGGTGATCGGCACGACCAGTTGCGGGCCGGGGACGGTGGCGATTTCGGGGTCCACGTTCGCGGTGTCGATCTGGAAATCGCCGCCCTCGGGGCGGAGATAGCCGATCTCGGCCAGGAAGGCCTTGTAGGCCTCGTGGTCGTGGGGGGCGTCGCGGTGGGCGAGGTGCCAGGCGTCGATCTTGGCCTGCAATTCCTCGCGGATTTCCAGAAGCTCGCGGTTGCGCGGGGTGAAATCGCGCACCAGCCCGGCGAAACCGTCCCAGAAGGCGCCCGCGTCGATCCCGGTGCCGGGCAGCGCTCGGTCCTCGACAAACCCGGCCAGCACGTCGGCCACCTGCAATCCCGCCCTGTCCAGATAGGCCATCGGCGCCTCCGTCATTCCCGTTTCGCGCCCCCTCAGATCAACTCTGCGCGCGGTTTGCAAGGGGGCGGGTGTCAGCCGGTCAGCAGGTCCTTGAGGTCGAAGGCCGCGCGCATCAGGGCGCGGGTATACTCGGCCCCGGGCGCCTCGAAGATCGCCCGGGTGGACCCCTGTTCGACCACCGCGCCGTCCTTCATCACCATGACATAATCCGCCATCGCGCGCACCACGGCCAGGTCGTGACTGATGAAGATATAGGACAGTGCGTGTTCCGCCTGCAGCCGGCGCAAGAGGTCGATCACCTGTTTCTGCACCGACCGGTCCAGCGCCGAGGTGGGTTCGTCCAGCACGATCACCCGGGGCCGCAGGACCACGGCGCGGGCGATGGCGATGCGCTGGCGCTGGCCGCCCGAGAATTCGTGCGGGAAGCGGTTGCGCATGGACGCCTGCAGCCCGACATCTGTGAGCGCCTGCGCGGCGCGGTCGGCCCGGTCGCGGCGCGACAGGCCCGGTTCGTGCACCAGAAGGCCCTCGGTGATGATCTCGGTCACGGTCATGCGGGGGCTGAGGCTGCCATAGGGGTCCTGGAACACCATTTGCAGCCCCTTGCGGTGGGGGCGCATCGCGGCGCGGTCGAGCCCGGCGATGTCCTGGCCCAGGTAGACCACGCGCCCCGCCGCGGGCAGCAGTTGCAAGAGTGCCCGGCCCAGGGTGGATTTGCCGGAACCGGATTCGCCCACCACGCCGATGGTCTGGCCCTGGCGCAGCGTCAGGTCGATGCCTTTGACGGCTGTGAACCGTGTGTCGCGGCGCAGAAAGCCGGGCGGCATGCCGAAGGTGACCCTTAGCCCCGCGCCCTGCAACAGCACCGGCGCATCGGGGGCGACGGGCGGTTTCTCGCCCTCGGTTTCGGCATCCAGCAGCATGCGGGTATAGGGTTTCTCGGGCGCCTCGAAGATGCGCCGCGTCGGCCCCCGTTCCTCGACCAGCCCGGCGCGCATCACGTAGACGCGGTCGGCAAAGGCCCGGACGATGCCCAGGTCATGGGTGATGAACAGGATCGACATGCCGAGGCGCGCCTGCAACTCGGCCAGCAGGCGCAGGATCTCGGCCTGGATCTTGACGTCGAGCGCGGTGGTGGGTTCGTCCGCGATCAACAGGTCGGGGTCGTTGGCCAGCGCCATGGCGATCATCACCCGCTGGCGTTGCCCGCCCGAAAGTTCGTGCGGATAGGCGCGCAGGCGGCGGGCGGGGTCGGGAATTTGCACCAGGTCCAGCAGCTCCAGTGCGCGGGCGCGGGCGGCGCGGGGCGACAGGCCGCCATGCACGCGCAGCGGTTCGGCAAGCTGGTCCTCGATCGTGTAAAGCGGGTCGAGCGAGGTCATCGGTTCCTGGAAGATCATGGTGATCTTGCGGCCCCGGATGCGGTTCAGCCGGTCGGGGGATAGGTTCAGGATCTCTTCGCCGCGATAGCGGACCGATCCGGTGGCCTGCCCGTTCGCGGCCAAGAGCCCCATCGCGGCCATCATCACCTGGCTCTTGCCCGAACCGCTTTCGCCCACCACGGCGACGGTTTCGCCGGGTGCCACGGTCAGCGAGACGCCGCGCACCGCGTCCACCGGGCCGTCGGGGGTGTCGAAGCGGACGCGCAGGCCGTCGATTTCAAGGACGGGGGCGGTCATCTCAGCGGTCCTTGGGGTCGAGCGCGTCGCGCAGCCCGTCGCCCAGGAAGTTCAGCGCGAACAGCAGCACGGTCATGGCGGCGGCGGGGTAGATCAGCATGTAGGGCGCGTTGCGCATGTTCTTGGCGCCCTCGGCGATCAGCACGCCCAGCGAGGTCAGCGGTTCCTGCACCCCGAGCCCGAGGAAGGACAGGAAGGATTCGAGCAGGATCACCTTGGGGATCAGAAGCGTCATGTAGATGATGACGGTGCCCAGCGTGTTGGGGATGATGTGGCGGCGGATGATGGCGCCGCCCGAAACCCCCATCGCCTCGGCCGCCTGCACGAATTCGCGGCGGCGCAAGGACAGGGTCTGCCCGCGCACGATGCGGGCCATGTCCAGCCATTCGACCGCGCCCACCGCGATGAACATCAGCACCACGTTGCGGCCGAAGAACACCACCAGCAGGATCACGAAGAACACGAAGGGCAGGGAATAGAGGATATCGACGATGCGCATCATCAGGTTGTCGATGCGCCCGCCAAGGAACCCCGCGGTCGCGCCATAGGCCACCCCGATGGTCAGGGCCACCGCCGAGGCCAAAAGCCCGATGGTCAGCGAGATGCGCAGGGAGATCAGGATGCGCGAAAGCAGGTCGCGGCCGTTCGCGTCGGTGCCCATCAGGAAATACAGCTGCTGCACGCGGGCCTCGGCCACGGCGGATTTGCCGTCGGGGGACAGGTCCGTGATGCGGGCCTCGGTGAACACGTCGGAGCGGTCGAGGTAACGGGCAAGGCGCGGGTCGATCTTGCGGGGCGAGGTCAGGGGGATGCGGACGGTGCCGTTGTCGATTGTGATCTCGCCCAGTTCGACGCGCGCGCGTTTCAGGGCGCGTTCGGCGGCGGGGATGACCTGGTCTTCCTGCGGATAGGGGCGCAGGCTGGGGGCGACCTTGACGAATTCGGGATAGACCTCGGCATAGCCGTGGGGGGCGAGCCGGGGGCCGAGCGTGGCGAGCAGCGCCATCAGCGCCAGCACCACCAGCGAGGCCATCGCCGCGCGGTTGCGGCGCAGCCGCAGCAGCGCGGTGGCCCAGAGCGAGCGGCCGGGGGCGGCGGTGTCAGTCATAGCGCACCCTCGGGTCGAGCAGGGCATAGGCAAGATCGACGAGCAGGTTGAACAGCACGACGAAGACCGCGACGATCACCACCGTGCCCATCACCAGCGTATAGTCGCGGTTCAGAGCGCCTTGCACGAAATAGCGCCCGATGCCGGGCAGGTTGAACACCTGTTCCACCACGATGGACCCGGTCAGAAGGGCGGCCGCCGCCGGCCCCAGGTAACTGATCGCGGGCAGGATCGCGGCGCGCAGCGCGTGTTTCGCGACCACCATGCGCGCGGGCAGGCCATAGGCGCGGGCGGTGCGCACATGGTCGGAGCGCAGCGCCTCGATCATCGCGCCGCGGATCAGGCGGGCGATGACGGCGACCTGCGGCAGGGCCAGCGCGATCACCGGCAGGATCATCTGGTTCCACGACCCCCAGCCCTGCGCCGGCAGCCAGCCCAGCATCACCGCGAAGACCAGCGAGAGAACGGGGGCGACCACGAAATTCGGCACCGTGATGCCGAAGGTCGCCACCGCGATCACCGCGTAATCCACCCGGCTGTTCTGCCGGAGTGCGGCGGCGGTGCCGAGCGCGGTGCCCAGCACGAAGGCCAGCAACAGCGCCGAGGCGCCCAGTTGCACGGAAACCGGCAGCCCCTCGGCCAGGATCTCGTGCACGCGCTTGTCGCGGTAGATGAAGCTGGGCCCCATGTCGCCCTGCGCGAGGTTGCCCAGGTAGATCGCGTATTGTTCCCACAGCGGCCGGTCGAGGCCGAAGGTCGCGTTGAGATTGGCCATCACCGTGGCCTCCAGCGTGCGTTCCTGGTCGAACGGGCCGCCGGGGGCCAGCCGCATCATGAAGAAGGCGGCGGTGACGATGATGAAAAGCGTCGGGATCGCGCCCAGTAGGCGCCGAAGGGCATAGATCAGCATCGCGGGACGTGTTCTTTGCGGGCACGGCCCCGGCGCAGGTCCGGGGCCGCGCGGGCCCATAGCCTAGTCCGACAGGCTGAGGAAGCGGGTCGGGTGGACGTTCTGGATGTTGTCCTCCCAGCCCGACAGGTTCGGCGAGACCAGCGACCGCGAGGTGTAGTAGAGCAGCGGGATGAAGGGCAGGTCGCGCATGAAGATCGCCTCGGCCTGCTTGAGGATCGCCGCGCGTTCGGCCAGATCGGTGGTCACCGCGGCCCGATCCATCAGCGCGTCGTAGTCGGGGTTGTCGTAGCGGGCGTAGTTGAACCCGTCATTGTCGGATTCCACCATGAACAGGAAGTTCTGCGGGTCCGAATAATCCCCGATCCAGCCTGCGCGGGCGACGTCGAAATCGCCCCGGTCGCGCAGATAGGCGTAATGGGCCGAGGCGTCGCGCACGTTGAATTCGACGTTCACCCCGAGGTTCGACCACATGTCGGCGATGGCGGTGGCCGCGTTCTTGTGGTTTTCGGACGTGTTGTACATCAGCTCCAGCGTGTGGGGCGTGTCCGGCGTGAAGCCCTTCGCGGCCAGGATCTCGGCGGCCATGTCCTCGCGGTCGAGCATGGACATCGAGAAATAGTCCACCTCGGGCGAGCCGTCATAATTGCCGATCCCCGGTGGCACGAAGCTGACGGCCGGCGCCATGGTGCCCTGGAAGATTTCCTCGGCCAGGAATTCGCGGTCGATCGCCATGGACAGGGCGCGGCGCACGTCCGGGTCGGACAGGAATTCGTCCTCGTGGTTCAGCGCGTAGTAATAGGTGCCCAGATAGGGCACGACATGGACCGCGTCGCCATGTTCGGCGCGCAGCCGCTCGATATCCTCGGCGGGCAGGTCGGAACAGGAATGCACCTCGCCCGCCTCCCAGCCGCGCACGCAGGTCGCGCGATCCTCGAAGGGCAGGAAATGCACCTCGGCGATGGCGACATTGGCGGCGTCGTGGAATTCGGGGTTCTTCGCCAGAACGATGCGGTCGTTCAGGACGTTTTCCTTCAGCGTGTAGGCGCCGTTCGAGACCATGTTTTCCGGTTGGACGAAATCGGGCCCGTGCGCCTGAACCGAGGCGGGATGCACCGGCAGGCCGGTCTGGTGGGTCAGCAGTTCCAGGAAATAGGGGGTGGGCGCGGCCAGCGTGATTTCCAGGGTGCGGTCGTCCAGGGCCACGACGCCCATTTCCTCGGGCGGCAGCTCGCCCTTGTTCACGGCCTCGGCGTTCTTGATGGGATACAGGATGTTGGCGTATTTCGCGCCGGTTTCGGGGGTCATGATCCGGCGCAGGGAATAGACGAAATCGGCGGCGGTGACCGGGTCGCCGTTCGACCATTTCGCGTCGTCGCGCAGCGTGAAGGTATAGACCGTGCCATCCTCGCTGATCGTCCATTCGGTGGCGACGCCGGGGATCACGTGGCCCGCGCGGTCATAGACCACCAGCCCCTCGTAGAGATCGCGCAGGATGTTGGCCTCGGCCACGGTCGAGGTCTTGTGCTGGTCCAGCGTTTCGGGGTTGCCGTCATTGCCGCGCATGTAGGTGGTGGCGCCCGCCGCGCCCGCCAGCCCGGCCAGGATCGTCGCGCCAAGCAGGATGCGCCGTGTCGATTCGGTGAACATTCTGTCTCTGCTCCTGAAACGATGTCGGAACGCAAAGGCTGTCGCAGCGGGGCGCGCGAGGCAAGGTGCAAGGGGCGGCGCCGTTGCGTCACGCGGGCACGCCTGCAGGTTGCGCGAGGCAAGGGGGATGCAATTTCCGCCGTTTCGCCCGCGGAACGGGCGCCGGCGGTTTGCCGCGCATCGGGCGGCGGCGGGGGCATGCGCGGGCAGTGGCGCGCCCCCCGCGCGATCCGGTATGTCTGGGGCATGGATATCGTCGTCTTGACCACCATCGTGGCCTTCCTGTTCCTGCTGATCGGCGCGGCCGAGCCGTTGGCCGCGCGGCTGCGCCTGCCCTACAGCGTGATCCTGGCCGCGCTGGGCGTGCTGATCGGGGCGGGGGCGCTGTTCTTCCTGCGCACGGAACTGACCGACGCGCTGAACCCGGTGGCCGAGGCGATCCTGGCGCTGCCGATCCGGTCGAACGTGTTCCTCTACGTGTTCCTGCCGACGCTGCTGTTCCAGGTGACGCTGGGGGTGAACCTGCGGCGGATGCTGGACGACTGGGTGCCGATCCTGGTGCTGGCGGTGGTCGCGGTGGTGGTG
>JBNGDM010000030.1:0-18740 GCA_049975105.1 Rhodovulum sp.
CCCATGATCGAGCCGTAGATGATCGCAAGCGTCGAGGGCGGGATCGTCGGGCCGATGATCGAGCCCGCGGCGGTGACCGCGCAGGCATAGGACCGCGAATAGCCCGCCTTCTGCATCGCAGGCACCAGCGTGTTGCCGAAGGCCGCCGCATCCGCGGTAGCCGACCCGGTGATGCCCGCGAACATGACGCTGGCGACCATGTTGGAATGGGCCATGCCGCCGCGCATCCAGCCGACCAGCGCATCGGCCAGTTTCACCAGCCCCGCGGTGATGCCCGACCGGTTCATGATCTCGCCCGCCAGGATGAAGAAAGGCATGGCGAGGAACGGGAACAGGTCCAGCCCCGCGAACACCCTGTCGGGTGCCATCGCCATGAAGCGGGGCCCCATGTCGAGTATGCCGACCACCCCGGCCACGCCGATGGAAATGCCCACCGGCATGCCCAGCGCCATCAGCCCGAAAAACGCAAGCGGAACAAGATAGATGCCCATCAGCGCACCCTCGGATCGGGGGTGGCGGCGGCGATCTTGTCCGGCTCTTCGCGGGCGAAGAAATCATGCACGCCCATCAGCGCCAACTGGACACAGGCCACCGCCGCGGCCAGCGGCACGCCCGCGAAGGCATAGCCCTTGGGCACGGCATAGATCATCGTGAGCCGCGACATGCCCCGTTCGACAAAGCCCAACCCATACCAGAACAGCGCGAAGAAGAAGGCGAAACCGATCAGGTCGAAACCGACGGCAAGCCAGCGCCGCCAGGATGCGGGCAGCCGCTCGAATATGAAGGCCACGCCGATATGTTCGCGGTAGGCGATGCCCGAAGACACCGCCAACAGCGCCATCCAGATCATCAGGTAGCGCGCCAGTTCCTCGGTGAAGGTCAGCGGCAGCGGGATCACGTAACGGACCAGCACCCCCAGCCAGACATCGAGGACGAGCAGCACCAGAAGCGCCACGCAAACCCGTTCGACAAGCCAGTTCACGCGCTTGCTCAGAATTTTGGCAGAGGATGCAATATCACCCATTCTGGGCGGTTCCCGGTCCCTGATGCGGTCTGGTTTCGGATCGTTCCCTTGCACCAAAGGCTGAAACTGCGTTTTCATCGAGTCAACGAAAACGGAAAAGATCTTTTCGCTCCGGAGGTCACTTGCCCAAATCCGAGGCAGATCGCCCATCACTGACGCGCCGGATTCACGAAGCCTATGGCGCGCTTCCGGCCGGGGAACGCCGGGCGGCCGATGTCGTTCTGGCGATGCCGGGGGAACTGGCGGTCTGGTCGGCCTCTGAACTGGCGGCCGAGGCATCGGTCTCGAACGCGACGATCTCGCGATTCGTGCGCCGGTTGGGCTATCGCTCCTTCGAAGAGGCCCGGCGCGAGGCCCGCGCGATGCGCGCTCTCGGCTCACCGCTTTACCTTGCCGAGCGGTCGGGCGTGGACGGGCCAGGTGACGACCCGGCCCAGGCGGTTTCCACGGAGACGGCGCTTTTGCAGACCGCGCTGGGGCAGCTTGACCAACAGACGCTGGACGCGATCTCAGCGCGGCTGGCGCAAGCGCCGCGGGTGCGTTTCGCGGGGTTCCGAAACAGCCATGTCGCCGCCGATTTCGGACGGCGCGCCCTGGCGCAGATGCGCCCCGATGTCGAGATGCTGAACGCCCCCGGCCAGACCCTGGCCGAGGGGATCGCCGGCGTTTCGTCAGAGGATGCGGTGGTGATCGTCGGCCTGCGGCGGCGGCCTGCGGGATTCCGCCGCTTCGTGCGTGCGGTGGCCGCGACCGGTGCCGATATCGTGTTGCTGGCCGATCCGGGCATCCGCGAGGCCCCCGCCGAGGTGCGATGGACGATCATCTGCCCGGTTCAGACACCGCAGACATTGGACAGCTATGTCGGTGCGATATCGGTTCTGCGGCTGGTTGCACTGGCGACGATGACACGGCTGGGCCCGGCGGGCCGCGCCTATCTGGAAAGGATCGAATCGATCCACGACGCGCTGGACGAACTGGACGGCTAACCGCGCCTTTCGCGACTGCCCCTCGCCCGCTATCCTGCCCCTGACCCCGCCCCCTAGGATCCTGCAGATGCGCCTTGTTGCCCCGTTCCTGTTCATCTGGCTTGCGGCTTTCGCTCCGCTCGCCGCTGCCCAGGACCGGGCCGCCGTGGAACGCCAGTTCCGGACCTGGCTGGAACAGACGGTCTGGCCCCGCGCCCGCGCCCAAGGCGTGTCGCGGACGACCTTCGAGACGGCCTTTTCGGGTGTGCGGCTGAACTGGGACCTGCCCGACCTTGTGCCGCCCGGGGCGAAGGCGCAGACGCCGAAGCGCCAGCGCCAGGCCGAGTTCGGATCGCCCGCGCGGTATTTCGCCCCCAACACGGTCGCGGCCGCCACGCGCATCGGCCGCGAGATGGCCCGGCGCCATGCCGCGACGCTCGCCGCTGTCGAGCGCGCGACCGGCGTGCCGGGGCGGATCGTGCTGGCGATCTGGGGGCGCGAAAGCGGCTATGGCCGCGTCTCGATCCCGCATGACACGTTCGAGGTGCTGGGCACCAAGGGCTTCATGAGCACGCGCGCGGCCTATTTCACCGACGAACTGATCGCCGCCCTGAAGATCGCGGAAACCGGCGCGGTGCCCGGTGGCGCGATGAAAAGCAGTTGGGCCGGCGCGCTGGGCCAGCCGCAATTCATGCCGTCAAGCTATCTGCGATACGCCGCAGATGGCGATGGCGACGGACGGGCCGATATCTGGCGGTCCGAGGCCGACACCATCGCGTCGATCGCGACTTACCTGCAACGGCACGGCTGGGTACCGGGGCGCGACTGGGGGTTCGAGGTGCGTGTGCCCGCGTCGGTGTCCTGCGCGCTGGAAGGCCCCGACCAGGGCCGCCCGATCGCGGAGTGGGAGGCGATGGGGATCGCCCGTGTTTCGGGGCAGCCCTTCCCTGAACACGAGCGCCGGGGCGAGGGGTTCCTGATGATGCCCGCGGGGCGGAACGGGCCGGCCTTCGTCGTGACGCCGAATTTCTATGTCCTGAAGGACTATAACATGAGCGATCTCTACGCGCTGTTCGTCGGCCATGTGGGCGACCGGATCGCCTATGGCATGGGCGATTTCGAGGGCGCGTGGGGCCCTGTGGGCGGGCTGTACCGATCCGACATCGCGGCGATGCAGCGCGCGCTGGAAGGCATGGGCCATGACGTGGGCGGGGCGGACGGTCTGCCCGGGTTCAAGACGCGCCGGTCCATTGGGCGCTGGCAGGAATCGCTTGGGCGGCCTGCCACCTGTTTCCCCGAGGCGGGGATGAAGGCCGCGCTGGCGCGCTGAAGCACACCGCTTTTCCGGTTTCGCCCGGCCGCGTTCGGGGGCACCATCGGCGCGAGAACGGGGGCCTCTGCGGCCCTGGCTATGGGAGCATGGCATGACAAATGGCCGGCAGGTCCGGATCGGTGCGGATATCGGCGGGACCTTCACCGATATCGTGCTGGATAATTGCGGGCGGCTGCATTCGGCCAAGGTGCTGACGACGCCCGACGCGCCGGAACAGGCTATCCTGGACGGCATCTCGCTGGTCACCGCCGAGGCGAGCGTGGCCCCCGGCGAGATCGGCCTGGTGATTCACGGCACGACACTGGCCACCAACGCGCTGATCGAACGGCGGGGCGCGCGCACCGCGCTGGTCACCACCGAAGGTTTCCGCGACGTGATCGAGATGCGGACCGAAAGCCGGTTCGAGCAATACGACCTGAACCTCGTGCTGCCCACGCCGCTGGTCCCGCGCGAGGACCGGTTTCCCGTGGCGGGCCGGATCGGCGCCGAGGGGCAGGAGTTGCAGCCGCTGGACGAGGCCGCACTGGCGGCCTTGGCCGAGCGGATCGCGGAAGGCGGCTTCGGCGCGATCGCCGTGGGCTTCCTCCATTCCTATGCCAACCCCGCGCATGAGGAACGCGCGAGAGAGATACTGGCGGCCCGGCTGGACCTGCCCATTTCGATCTCGTCCGAGGTTTCGCCCCAGATGCGCGAATACGAGCGGTTCAACACGGTCTGCGCCAATGCCTATGTGCGGCCGCTGATGGAAAGCTATCTGTCACGGCTGCAGGCGCGGCTGGGCGCGATGGGCGTCGGCTGCCCGGTGGTGATGATCCACTCGGGTGGTGGGCTGATCCCGGTCGAGACGGCGGCGGCCTTTCCGGTGCGACTGGTGGAATCGGGGCCCGCGGGCGGTGCGATCTTCGCCGCGGACATCGCCCGGCGGTTCGGGTTGGATCGGGTCGTCTCCTACGACATGGGCGGGACGACGGCCAAGATCTGCCTGATCGACGGGTTCCAGCCCCGCACCGCGCGCAGCTTCGAGGTGGCGCGCACCTATCGGTTCCGCAAGGGCTCAGGGATGCCGATTTCCATTCCCGTGATCGAGATGATCGAGATCGGCGCGGGCGGCGGATCGCTGGCCTGGGTCGACGCGATGGCACGCATCCAGGTGGGCCCGGAATCGGCGGGTTCGGAACCGGGGCCGGCCTGTTACGGGCGGGGCGGCGCGCGGCCTGCGATCACCGATGCGGATTTGCTGCTGGGCAAACTGGATCCGGGGAATTTCGCGGGCGGCAAGATCGCGCTGTCGGTCGGGCGGGCCGAGGCGGCGGTTGCGGGCGAGGTGGGCGCGGCCTTGGGGCTGGACACGCGCGCCGCGGCCTTCGGCATCACCGAGGTGGTGGACGAGACCATGGCCAACGCCGCGCGCGTGCACGCGGTCGAAAGCGGCAAGGACATCGCCGGCCAGGTGATGATCGCCTTTGGCGGCGCGGCGCCGCTGCATGCCGCGCGGATGTGTGAAAAGCTGGGCATCGACCGCTGCCTGGTGCCGCGCGGGGCGGGCGTGGGGTCGGCCATCGGGTTCCTGCGGGCGCCCTTCGGCTATGAGGCGGTGGCCTCGCAGGTGATGGGGCTGTCGGGGTTCGATGCCGATGCGGTGAATGCCCTGCTGGACGGGCTGAAGGCGCAGGCCGACGGGTTCGTGCGCGCCGGGACCGAGGGCGCGATCACCCGCGAGGTGACCGCCTTCATGCGCTATGGGGGGCAAGGCTGGGAAATCCCGGTTGCGCTGCCCGACCGCGCCTTTGCGCCCGCGGATGGCGAGGAGATCGCCGCGGCGTTCCGCGACCGCTATGCCGCGTTCTTCGGCCGCGCGGTGGACGGCCCCGAGATCGAGATCGTCAGCTGGTCGGTGCGGGCACAGGACATCCGCCCGCGGCCCGAAACTCATCCGTTGGACACCGGCGGCACGCCGGTCACGGCGAAGGCCTCGCGCGCGGTCTTCGACCCGGGCCGCGGCGCAAACTTGCCCACCGCGATCCACGATCGCGACGCACTGACCCCCGGCACGCGCGTGATCGGCCCCGCGATCATCGTCGAGACCGAAACCTCGACCGTCGTCAGTTCCGCCTTCGACGCGGTGATCCAGGCCGACGGCGCCATCCTCTTGCTTCGGAAGGGCTGAGCCATGGACCAGATCGACGAAATCCGCCTGCAGGTGATGTGGAACCGGCTGATCTCGGTGGTGGAGGAACAGGCCACCACGCTGGTCCGCACCGCGTTTTCCACCAGCGTGCGCGAGGCGGGCGACCTGTCGGCGGGGGTCTACGACGCAGAGGGGCGCATGCTGGCCCAGGCGGTGACCGGCACGCCCGGCCACGTCAACACGATGGCCGAGGCGGTGGGGAATTTTCTGGACGCGATCCCGCCCGGGGACATGGCCGAAGGAGATACCTACGTCACCAACGACCCTTGGCTGGGCACCGGGCACCTGCACGACATCACGATGGTCACGCCGGTGTTCCGCGCGGGCGCGCTGATCGGGTTCTTCGCCTGCACGGCGCATATCGTCGATATCGGCGGGCGGGGATTCGGGGCGGATGGCAAGTCGGTCTACGAAGAGGGGTTGCAGATCCCGATCATGCGGTTCGCCACGCGGGGGCAGGTGAATGCCGACCTGATCCGCCTGCTGCGCGCGAATGTGCGCGAGCCGAACCAGGTGGTCGGCGATTTCTACTCGCTGGCGGCCTGCAACGAGGTGGGGCTGCGCCGCCTGGGGGCCATGCTGGATGAAACCGGCCTGCCCGACCTTGGCGCCCTGGGCGATTTCATCCTGTCGCGTACGGGCCGGGCGATGCGCGAGCGGATCGCGGCGCTGCCGCGGGGGACCTGGACCAACGCGGTGACGAGCGACGGCTATGATGACCCCGTCCGGCTGGCGGCAAAGGTGACGATCGAGGGCGAGCGGGTGCTGGTGGATTTCGACGGGTCGTCGCCCGTCAGCCGCTGGGGGATCAATTCCCCGATGATCTACACCAAGGCCTATGCCGCCTACGCGGTGAAATGCGTGGTCGCCCCCGACATCCCGAACAACGCCGCCTCGCTGGCCGCGGTCGAAGTGACGTCCCCCCCAAACGTGGTGAACGCGCCCCGCCCCGCCCCCGTCTCGTTGCGCCACGTGATCGGGCACCTGGTGCCCGACCTGGTGCTGGGCGCGCTGGCCGGGGCGCTGCCGGGGCGCATTCCGGCCGAGGGCGCGGGGGCGCTGTGGAACATCCATATCTCGGCGCGGCCGGTGGCCGGGCAGGACGGGCGACGGGCCGAGGTGCTGATGTTCAACTCGGGCGGGATGGGGGCGCGGCCGGGGCTTGACGGGCTGTCGGCGACGGCGTTCCCATCGGGGGTGATGACCATGCCCATCGAGGCGACCGAGCAGACCGGGCCGATCGTCGTCTGGCGCAAGGAGTTGCGCGAAGGGTCGGGCGGCGACGGGGAATTCCGCGGCGGGCTGGGCCAGGTGATCGAGATCGCGCCGCTGGATGGCCACGAATTCGAGTTCTCGGCGATGTTCGACCGCGTCGGCAGCCCGCCAAGGGGCCGCGCGGGCGGGGCCGCGGGGGCGGCGGGCCGGGTTGCGCTGGATGACGGCACGGCGCTGCGCCCGAAGGGCTGGCAATTCGTGCCCGCCGGCCGCCGGCTGCTGCTGGAATTGCCCGGCGGCGGCGGTTACGGGCCGCCCGACCGGCGCACCCCCGAGGCCCGGGCCGAGGATCGCCGCAAGGGCTATGTCAGCGGAGAGGAACCATGACCAGACCCTATGACACCATCCTGATCACCGGCGCCGCCGGGCGACTGGGCACCGAACTGCGCCTGGGCCTGGCCCCGCTGGCAAACAGGCTGCGCCTGACCGACCGGGTCGAGATTGCCGACCTGCACCCCAACGAAGAGGCCGCGATCCTGGACCTGGCCGACGCTGAGGCCGTGATGGAGGTGACGAAGGGCGTCGATGCCATCGTGCATTTCGGCGGCGCGCCGCTGGAAAAGCCCTGGGCCGAGATCCTCGATTCCACGATCCGGGGATCCTACAACGTCTACGAGGGCGCGCGGAAGAATGGTGTCGGCCGGATCATCTATGCCTCGTCGGTCCATGCCATCGGCTATCACCCGCTCGACGCGCAGATCGACACCGAGGCGCCGGTCCGGCCCGACAGCCTGTACGGGGTGTCGAAATGTTTCGTCGAGGCGCTGAGCCGGCTTTACTGGGACAAGTTCGGGATCGAGACGGCGTGCCTGCGCATCTTCTCGTCCTTCCCCGAACCCGCGGACCGGCGGATGCTGTGGTCCTGGCTGAGCCACGACGATTGCTGCCGTCTGGTGACGGCGGCCCTGACGGCGCCCTTCGTCGGGCACACGATCAGCTTCGGGCTGTCCGACAACCGGGTGAAACCGGTGGACAACACCAAGGCGGGCCACCTGGGGTATGTGCCGCAGGACAGCGCGGACCCCTATCGCGCGGGCGTCGAGGCACGCACCGACCCGCCCGACCCCGACGCCCCCGCGACCCGATTCCTGGGCGGCTGGTTCGTCGATCTCGGCCACCCCGACGATGCGGAGGCCGAATGAGGGACAGCTATGACGTGGTGATCGTCGGCGGCGCGGTGATCGGGTCGTCGGTGGCCTATCACCTGGCCGCAAACCCCGATTTCGACGGCACGATCCTGGTGGTCGAGCGCGATACGACCTATGCGCGGGCCTCGACCACGCTGTCGGCCTCGTCGATCCGGACGCAATTTTCGAACGCGATCAATGTCCGGATCAGCCAATACGCGGGCGAGGTGATCCGCGATTTCGCCGAGACCATGCGCGTGGGCGACACGCGCCCCGACCTGAGCTTTCAGCCTGGCGGTTACCTGTTCCTTGCCGAGACGCCCGCACAGGCCAAGGTGCTGCGCGAGAACCACGCGGTGCAGCAAGCGTGCGGGGCGGATGTCGTGCTTTGGAACCGCGATGAATTGGCGGACGCCTTCCCGCATCTGCGGGTCGAGGATATCGCCCTGGCCTCGTACGGCCGGTCTGGCGAGGGCTGGTTCGACAACATGGGTTTGTTGCAGGGGTTCCGGGCGAAGGCGCGCGATCTTGGGGTCGAGTATGCGACCGGCGAGGTCATGGGGATCGGATGCACGGGCGGCCGGGTTGCATCCGTCGCATTGGAACCGGACGTGACGGTGGGGGCAGGCACGGTGGTCAACGCCGCGGGCCCGCGCGCGGCGCTTGTGGCGCGGATGGCCGGGCTGGACATCCCCGTGGAACCGCGCAAACGTACGCTGTTCGTGTTCGACTGCGCCCGTTCGCCCGAGGGGACGGCGCGCGTCAATGGTGGGCGGCTGCCGCTGATGATCGACGTCACCGGCGTGCATTGCCGCCCCGAGGGGCGCTTTTTCCTGACCGGCGGCGTGCCCGTTGACGACGCGGCCGTCGACTGGGACGATTTCGAGCCGTGCCACGCGGAATTCGAGGAGATCGTCTGGCCCGCGCTGGCCGCCCGGTCCGAGGCGTTCGAGGCGATCAAGGTGGTGAACATGTGGGCGGGGCATTATGCCTTCAACACGCTTGACCACAACCTGATCGTGGGCCCGCATCCCGACCTGCCGAATTTCATCTTCGCCAACGGGTTTTCCGGCCATGGGCTGCAACAGGCCCCGGCAACCGGCCGCGCCGTGGCCGAGTTGATCACTCATGGCGGCTTCCGCACGTTGGACATGTCCGAGTTGGGAGTCGAGCGGATCTTGCAGGGCCGGCCCTTTCTGGAGCGGGCGGTGATCTAACCGCGCCGTCTGCGGGCGGCGCCATTCACAATCCGATGAGAATCGCGCGAAACGGCGGGGTCGCACCGGCCTGCGCCCTTGTCCCGGCGTGCTGGCAAAACAGTTGCTAAGTCAGGACTTTGAATCGAAAAGGAGGCATCGATGGCCGACAAGACAACCGAACAGCTGATCGACGAACCCACCCCGTTCTCCAGCAAGTTCGGCTGGCCGCTGCTGAGCAACCGGGATCCGAATATCGACCTCGACAGCGTCAGTTCCACGCCGTTCTCAAAGATGCTGAACCTGCCTCTCTTGTCGCAGGCGCGGACCACCCAGGCGGAGTTGAAGACCGATGACCCAGCGCCGTTCTCGCGGATGTTGAACCTGCCCCTCCTCAGCGGCCGCAGCGGCAATGTCGAGTTGAAGACGGACGATCCCACCCCGCTGTCGCGCGCGCTGAACATGCCGCTCCTGAGCGACCGGGAGACTGTTGCCGGGGGCGAGGTCTCGGGCACGCGATCAGGCACACCGGACAACGCCTTTTCCCGGTTCATCCGGCAGATCATTACAGGCGAGGTTCAGAAGTGAACCGCGTGGCGTCGGTCGCCGATGCGAGTGCGGCCGACGCCAGCCCTACCCCATTGATCGCCGATCACTCGGAACCGTCGAAGCCGATCTGCACCTTGACCGCGTTTCACCGGTCGCACGCCCCCTCGAATGCGGCGATGGCGTCCTCGATGGGATAGAGCGCGATGACGATCGGCCGAACATCCAGCCGACCCTCCGAGATCGTGGCGACGGCCCGTGCGAATTCGCGGTCGAAGCGGCGCATACCCTGGAAAATGATCTCCTTGCCGACCAGCAGCTTGAGCGGCACCGGCGTGTCACCGGCCAAGCCGACCTGAACCGAGTTGCCGCGGGAACGGAGCGTTGCCAGCGCCGTCGCCATGGCGGGCGCGGCGGCCGAGGAGTCGGCCAGGTAACCCGCCTTGTTAATGCCGGGGATCGGCATCACGCCGAGCGAGGCCGCGTCCGCAACCGCGGTACCGGTGTTCCCGCCGAACGGCATCGAGGCGACCATGTTCGGCAGGCTCAGCCCGCCACGGATCCAGCGCATCAGCGATTTTGCGAAGCGGATGATCCGTTCGGTGATGCCGCCGCGCTTCATAGGGTTGCCCGCAAGGAACAGGTGGGACAGCGACGAGATGCCAAGCGTGATCGCCGGCGGGATACCGACGATCAGCTTGAGAACGAAAACCGAGAAGAGGACCGCAACCTCCACGGCTTACGTCTCCTCTTCTGGTTTCTCGGGTTTGCCGGTCTCGGTTCCGGTCAGCGTGTCCGGGATGCTCAGCGCCCCGAACAGCGAGAGAAACGCCAGCATCAGCCAGCCCGTGACATGGGCGAAGTCCATCCTGAGGCCTAGCGCGGGCGAACTCTGCATCTTGCCGATGGCGACTTGGCGCCAAGCATGCGGCAAGAAATACAGCGCAAGCCCCGCCGTCACGATGGCGGCCACCAGCCGCAGCATCCAGGGCGCGCGGCCGAGCAGGGAGTCGCAGACGACATCCACGTTCACGAGATCGCCGGCGCGAAACGCCAGCCCCGTGCCAAAGGCCTTGGTGAATAGCAGCGCGTATCGGGCCAGTTTCCCGGCCCAGACCGGCGAACTGCCCAGGAACCGGCCGACAACCTGGATGAGAACTGCGCCGATCAACAGCGAGAACGCGACGCCCGTGCCCAGCCGTGCGATCAGCATGAAAAGGCGAATGAAACCTTCAATGCGCGGCACCAGTCGTCATTTGCATCCGGGGAAGAAAACGGCGCCGGGCGGGGCGCGGCGCCAGTCGTCGTCATCGGGTCGGACGCCTCACTCCGAGAACAACCCCTCGACGATGGGCTCGATCTCGTCATTGACGTTGGCCAGCACCGCATTCTTGACCTTGACCTGGAAAGCCGCGCCGTCGACCTCTACGAACACCATGCCCTTTCCCGCGAGGACCGCGTGGACGGCGGCTGCCATCACGGCCGCACGGTCCTCTCCGGACAGCTTGACGCAGGTCGACTCTGCGATGGTGAGGTAGATCCAGGACCGGACCTGCTCGGTCACGTTCACGTGGCACTACCCCTCGTAAAAGCTCGCCGAAGGGATCAGCGCCAGCAGGTTCTCCTGCACCTCGATGGTGCCGTTCCGCAGCGAGGTGAACATCTCGAAGAAGGCCATAGGCTCTGGGTTCGCACCCATCGCCTTCCACACGTCGACGAAGAGCGGCACGTTCGGCACCCGCATCTTCAGCCCGTTCAGATCGGCACCGACACTGTCGCCGGTCTCGATCCGGTCGACGAGGGTGGCATGCCGGGCCACCAGCCGTTCCATCGGAAACCGTCGGAAGGACAGAAAGCGCACCCGGTCCATCTGTGTTTCCAGGCGCCGCCCTTGCCTGCGGTCTCGACCAGCATCCGGTGAAACGCCTCGTCGAGCTGCATGAACCCGGCGGGCACGGCGCTGTTCTTTTGGCGGTCGACCTGGCGGCGCATGTCGGCGATCACCTCGCGCAGGAGCCGTGCGTCCAGCACCGCGCCATAGGCGATCTTCCTGACGAAGGTGCCGCGCTGGGGCAGCACGTCCAAGAGCCCCTGCTCGGCGAAATTGATGAATGCCTCGCGCACCGGCTGGCGGCTGACATTGCAGGACCGCGCGATTTCGGATTCCGAGATGCGGCGGATTGGCGACCGCGTGCATTTCCTGCACTTGAGGAACGTCCAGCGCGAAAACCCGATCTCTGCGGCTCGTTCCACGAGGCCGAGCATCTGGGCGGCGATACCGACATGATGGCGCTGGTCGAGGCGACGCTGACAGGAGCCGCACGGCGGGCCGGCCCGACTGGTCGCTCCCTTTCCGCCCCGACCTTGTCCGGCACATCGGAGACGAGATTGCCTTTCCCGCCAGCATGGTCGACTAGATCACGCCCGCCAGCACCGCCGCGACGCGCGAGACGGGCGAGGCGATGATCGGCTTTCGCGACGAGTCCGCGGTCGATACCGAGGCGTCTTCGCACTGGGTGATAGAAGAACGCTTCCCGGCCGGCGCCCCGCCTGGGAGGCCGTGGGGGCGGTCTTTGCCGAGGACGTGCGGCCCTCGGAGGAAATGAAGCTGAGGATGCTGAACGGCTCGCATTCGATGCTGGCCTATGCCGGGTTCCTGGCGGGCCACCGCCATGTCAACGATGTCATGCGCGACCACGCTCTGGCGCAGCTGGTGCGCCGGTACCTTACCGCGGCGGCCCGGACCTTGCCTCCGGCGCCGGGGGTGGACCTGCCAGCCTATGCCGACGCGCTAGTCGCGCGGTTCGAGACCCCGCACTTGGCGCACCACACCTACCAGATTGGCATGGACGGTACCCGGAACCTGCCGCAGCGCATCGTGGCGCCCGCAATCGCGGCGCGGTTGCAGTCGCTGGATGCCTATGCCTTGGCGACGGCGGCGTGGATGCGCTATGTCACGGGCCGCACCGAGGCGGGCGCACCCTATGCCCTGCGCGCCCCGCGCGAGGACGCGCTACCCGCCGCGGCGCAAGGGGCGAAGAGCGCGACCGCCCTGGCGCAAGCGCTGATTGGGCTGCCAGGGCTGTTTCCGGCCCCGCTCCGCGAGGATGCGCTTTGGACGCGGGCCGTTACCGACCGGCCGAAAATCTTGCTGGAACGTGGGATGGCCGCGGCGATCGCCCGCGAGGCCGTCGGACTCGACGACGCGTGACGCCACCCTAACCGCCGACCGCGGCGAAACTGTCGGCATAGGCCTCGCGCAACAGGTTCTTTTGCACCTTGCCCATTGTGTTCCGGGGCAAGGCATCGACGACGATCAGCTTGCGGGGATGCTTGAACCGCGCGAGCGATGCCCGCGCCGCCTCGGCGATGGCGTCGAGATCGGGCGTTTCGCCGGGACGGGGCACGATCAGCCCCAGCACCGTCTCGCCGAAATCGGCATGCGGCACGCCGATCACCGCGCTTTCCAGCACGCCGGGCTGGGCATCCAGCACCAGTTCGATTTCCTTGGGATAGATGTTGTAGCCGCCCGAGATGATGAGATCCTTGTTGCGGCCGACGATCTGGACATAGCCCCGATCATCGATCAGGCCCAGATCGCCGGTGATGAAGAACCCGTCCTCGCGCAGTTCCTCGCGGGTCTTTTCGGGCATCTGCCAATAGCCCTTGAACACGTTGGGGCCGCGCACCTCGATCTGGCCGACATCGCCTGACGGAAGCGTTTCACCCGTCGCCGGGTCGGTGATCTTCACCTCCACACCGGGTAGTGGGAATCCCACGGTCCCGGCCCGCCGCTCGCCCTCATAGGGGTTCGAGGTGTTCATGTTGGTTTCGGTCATGCCGTAGCGTTCCAGGATACGGTGCCCGGTGCGCGCCTCGAATTCGCGGTGGGTATCGGCCAGCAGCGGGGCCGAGCCCGAGATGAAGAGCCGCATGTGGCGGGCCAGATCGCGCGTGAAGCGTGGATCGCCCAGCAGCCGGGTATAGAAGGTCGGCACGCCCATCATCGCGGTCGCCTTGGGCATCCAGTCCAGGATCGCGTCCAGGTCGAATTTCGGCAGTAAGATCATCGCGCCGCCTGCGGCCAGCGTCACGTTGGTCGCCACGAACAGCCCGTGGGTGTGAAAGATCGGCAGCGCGTGCAACAGCACATCGTCGGCCTTGAAGCGCCAGTAATCGACCAAAGTCTGGGCATTCGACAACAGGTTCCGCTGGGTCAGCATCGCCCCCTTGGACCGCCCCGTCGTCCCCGAGGTGTAGAGCAGCGCGGCCAGATCGTCCTCGGCCCGGCCCACGGTTGCAAAGCTGTCGGGCATCGCGGACAGCCGGTCGGTCAGCGTGCCCGTGCCATCGGCGTTCAGCGTTTCCAGCCCCGCGCCCAGCCGCTCGCACACCGGCGCAAGCCCGGCCGCACCGGCCCCGTCGCAGACCACCAGCGCCGCGCCGCTGTTCTCGATGAAATAGGCCAGTTCCTCGACCGTATAGCCAGTGTTGAGCGGCAGGAACACGATGCCGGCCTGCATGCAGGCGGCGTAAAGCGCGAGCGCCTCGGGCGATTTCTCGACCTGCACGGCCAGCCGGTCGCCCGGGCGCAAGCCCCGATCACTCAGGACATGGGCCAGCCGCGCGGCCTGTTTCATGAAGGCGTCATGGGTGACCGTCCGGCCATCGGGCAGGTGCAGAAACGGCGTCGTCTTGCCGGCATGGCGGCCGAAGAGGTGATCGAAAATCGGGTTCGCCATGGGTCGGACTCCTATGCGAGGGCTTTCTCGGCCGCCGCGCTGAGCGCCCGGATGTCGGACGACGCGGCGACGTCATGCGAGGCGGCGAAGCGTTCGTGGTTTTGCGAAACCTTGTTCAGGTCGTAGAGGTAATTGACCATCACGCCGGCCGATTGCACGCGCCCCTTCTCCGATGTGTCGGCACGGGCATGGACCTGGTGGATCAGCGCCCCGTTGCCAAGGTGAAAACGCGCCACGGGGTCGAAGGGCAGACCGTCGCCCCGCTTGGCCGCGAACAGGTAATGCGCGGCCAGCGCGCGCATCGCCTCGTCGTCGTCGGCATCCCAGCTTCGTCCCTCGGCGGTCAGCCAGCGCACCAGGCCCGGGATCGGGGACAGCGTGACGAAGGTCTTCAGCCCCGGGAATTCCAGCGACAGGTCGGCGGCGACCTGCTTGATCAGCGAATTGCCGAAGGAAATGCCCGCAAGCCCCGCCTGGCAGTTGGTGATCGAGTAAAACACCGCCGTGTCGGCCTGTTCACCGGCGATCTGGTCGCGTTCTTCGGCCAGCAGGGTCTGAATCGAACCGGGCACACCCCGGGTCAGCGCGACCTGGACGAAGATCAGCGGCTCGTCCGGCATGGCGGGGTGGAAAAAGGCGAAACAGCGCCGGTCCTCCGGTTCCAGCCGACGGCGCAGGTCGTCCCAGCTGTCGATGGCATGCACCGCCTCGTAGGCGATGATCTTTTCCAGGATATGCGCCGGGCTTTGCCAGTTGATCGGGCGCAGCACCAGGAAGCCGCGGTTGAACCAGCTGGCGAAGAGGTGGCGGAAATCGAGGTCCACCGCCTGCAACGCATCGTCCGTACGCCCCAGGCGCAAGAGGTCGGCCCGCATCGCCACCAGCGCCGATGTCGCGCCCGGCACCTGGTTCAGGCGGCGGAACAGTTCCTGGCGGGGCGGCTCGGCGGCGGCCATGAAGGCCCCGTAGGTGGTGCGGGTCTGGGCGGCCTCGTAGGCATCGAGGGCCGCGCGCACCGCCCGGGGAGAGATATTCATTTCGTCGGCAAGGTGACGGAAGAATTCGAGCTTTTCGTCATCCTGCATGGATGCGTAGCGTTCCAGGATCGTACGCGCGACGGTCAGGCCGGTGATCTCGCCGGTGGCGCCGATCAGATCGGCGGCGAGGTCCGGCATGGGCCTGTTGTCGGCCCGCGCCCCGGCCCCCGCGCGGTAGGTCCGTTCGATCAGCGTGGACAGCATGTCGGCCAGCAGCGTCATAGCCCCGGCCCCATGACCGCGTTCGGCAGCCATGTCGCAAGCCCCGGGAACAGGCAGAGCAGGATGATGGCCAGCACCATGCAGGCCACGAAGGGCAGCGACCCGGTCAGGATCGTCCTCAGCGAGATGTCGGGAGCGATGCCGTTGATGACGTAAAGGTTCAACCCCACGGGCGGCGAGATCAGGCCGATTTCCATGTTGATCGTCAGCACGACGGCGAACCAGATCGGGTCGAACCCGGCGGTGGTGATGATCGGCAACAGGATCGGCGCGGCCATGAGGATCACCGCAACGGGCGGCAGGAAGAACCCCGCGATCAGAAGGAACACGTTCACCGCCCCCATCAGCACCCAGCGGTTCACATCGAGCGTTCCGATCCATTCGGCGATGGACTGGGTGATGAAAAGCGACGACAGCATGTAGGAAAACACGCCCGCCGCCGCGATGATGAAGAGGATCATCACCGATTCCTTGGTGCTGTCGCGCAGCACGACCCACAGGTCGCGCGGGTTCCACAGCTTGTAGATCACGATGGCGATCGCAAGGCAGAGAAGCGCGCCCACGGCAGCCGTCTCTGACGGGGTCGCGACGCCCCCATACATGGCGTAAAGCACGCCCAGAATGATCGCGATGAAGGGCAGGACGCGCGGCATGATCTCGAATTTCTGGCGCCACGAATAGGTCGTCGTGCTGAGCAGCCCCTCATCGCCCGACCGCCAAGTGGAATAAAGCGACCACGCCATGAACAGCCCCACCAGCAGAAGCCCCGGGATCACGCCCGCGAGAAAGAGCCGCCCGATCGAGGCTTCGGTGGAAATGCCATAGACGATCATGGTGACAGACGGCGGAATCAGGATGCCCAGCGTACCGCCCGCCGCGATGGAGCCTGCCGCCACCCCCTCGGGGTAGCCGCGCTTGCGCATCTCGGGGATGCCCATCTTGCCGATGGCCGCACAGGTCGCGGGGGAGGAGCCGGACATGGCCGAGAAGAGCGCGCAGGCGCCAAGGTTCGACACCACGAGACCGCCGGGCACACGTGTGAGCCAGCGTTCCAGTGCCTCGTAGAGGTCGGCACCGGCGCGGGTCGAGGCGATGGAGGCGCCCATGATGATGAACATCGGGATCGACAGAAGCGCGAAATTGTCGAGCTTGCCAAAGAATATCTCGGGCATCAGTTCCAGCGACCGCATCCCGTCGAAGACGATCAGGAACCCGGCCGAGACGATCAGCAGGCCCACCGCCACCGAAACGCCGGAAAACAGCACGAGGATCGTGGCCAGCGCGACGAGACCGCCGAGGAGAAGCGGGTCCATCAGCTATCCTCCAGTCCGAAAGGACGATCCGCGCCGATCAGGATCGCCACCAGATCGGCCACCAATTGAAGGAGCAAAAGCCCGAAGCCCAGCGGCAGCGCCAGGTAAGGTATCCACAGCTTTGGCCCCCACACGGTGTCGGACCGCCAGCCACGGTCCCAGGCGAAGTGCCAGAACTCGAACCCGTACCAGAACATCACGGCGACGATCAGGATCGAGACCGACAGGGTGACGACGGCAAGCCCCATGCGCGCCCGCCGCCCCATCCAAAGCGGCACGAGGTCGACATTCACATGCCCCCTGAGCCGCTGGACGTAGGGCAGCCCGATCAGCGTCGCCGCGATCATCAGGTAGACGACCGCCTCGGTCTGCCAGACGGTGGACCCGTTCAGAACGAAGCGGATGAAGATCATCTGGCAGGTGATCGCGACAGCCGTCACGATCATCGCAGCCGAGCACCATCCCGCAAGCGTCGAGACGGCGGCGACGGCACGCAGGAACGGGTTCTTGCCGGCATGCGCAACGGCGGCGCTTTGAACCGTCATCGTGGGCTCTCCAAGGATGTCCGTGTGAAACGGGGCGGCGCGGGGACACCGCCCCCGGCGCGCATCACTCGACGGCGAGCGCGAGGTCCAGGAGGGACTGCCCGTCGGGTGTCTCCTCGACGAAGGCCTTGTAGGAAGTTTCCTTGGCCAGATCGCGCCAGGCGTTGAACTCGGCCTCGGTCATGTCGGCGATCTCGACGCCGGCCTCTTCGAAGATCCGGCGCGATTCCGCGTCTTCCTTCTTGGCCTCGTCCAGGTAATAAGCCTGCGCCTTTTCGGCCGCGGCCATCAGGGCGGCCTGCTGTTCCTCGCTCAGCCCGTCGAAGGTCGACTTGTTCATCAACAGCGGCTGATACATGAACCACAGCGCGTAATCGCCCGCGGGGGTATAGCAGGCGACCTGCTCGTAGATGCGGTAGCTGACGAAAGACGAGGACGAGGTGTTCGCCGCATCCAGAACACCGGTCTGCATCGCGTTGTAGATTTCCGACGATGCCATGGAGGCGATGGACGCCCCGGCCCCCGCCAGCATCTGCTCGAACGCCTTGCCAGCGGCGCGCATCTGCTTGCCCGCGACATCCTCGGGCGCTGTGATGCAGTCTTCCTTGCCGGCGAAACCGCCCGCAAGATAGCCGTGGACCAGCACCATCACGTCGTCCTCGGCCATCTTGGCCTCGATCGCCTCCATGAAGGGGCTTTCGTTCATCCGGGCGGCGTGGTCGTGGTTCTTCACCAGGCCCGGCATCAGCGTCAGGTTGTAGGCCGGCTGCTGGCCGCCGGCATAGGGCAGCGGCAGAACAGTCATGTCGAGCTGCCCGCGCGACAGGGGCGTGTATTGCTCGCGCGCCTTGAACAGCGACTGGGTGGGAAAGATCTTGATTTCCAGGTCGACGCCCGCCGCCGCCACCTCGTCGGCGACGATCTTGGCCACCTGGTGACGCACGTCCTTGTCGGACCATTGATGGGACAGGCGCAGTTCCGTCGCCGCGGCGGACAGCGTGCCAGCAACCAATGCCAGCGACGCGACGGTCGCAGTAAATCTTAGGTTCATGTTTTTCCTCCCTTGGCGGCCCGATTCGACATCGAGCCACTGTCTCTGTCGCATCGGCTGTTTATCGAGTCAATATTTTTGTATACAAGATGGACATTCTTGCGCGCAATCAACCACCATGCTAGAGGCTGGACATGGAACGCAAACGCTCGGACCGGATCGCGGACAGCCTGGAG
>JBNGDM010000031.1:0-18276 GCA_049975105.1 Rhodovulum sp.
GGCGGGATGTCGGCCAGGATTTCCTCGGCGCGTGCCGCGAAGCCCAGCGTAAGCAGTCGGTCGGCGACCGCCAGCCGGGCATTGTCCGCGATGTCGATATCGGGTCGGGCCATCACGCCCGAGAAAGCCTCGCGCAGCAGGTCGGCATCGCTGCCGTCACGCGCAAGCGCCCGCACGAGGTCGGACACCAGAACGCCATCGCCGTCGAACCCGTTGTGCACCAGCATACCAAAGGCCGTCTGGAAATTCCGGTTCGCGGCGTGGCCGCGAATCGCCAACGCTAGAAGTTGTTTCCCCGAGGCCGTGCCGCGCCGTTCGAAGGCCAGCGCCTCGGCCAGGGCAAGCGCGTCGGCCGACGGGGCCCGGCCGGCGTCGAGTTCCGTGCGCAGCTGCAGGACAAGCGCCTCGGCCGAGGACAAGCCGCCTTCGGCAAGGACGTCTTCGATCCGCGCCTCGGCGCTTTCGGTTTGTCCCCGCGACAGATCGAGACGCGCCTCGACCAGCGTCAGGTCCCCCGACCGGGTCTTGTCGCCGGCGCGGGCGACGGCATTGCGCACGCGCGTCGCAGCGGCGGCATCGCCGGCCGCCAGGAACCGTTCCGCAAGGGTCGGACCGAGGTGCCGCCGCAGGTGCAGCGGCATTTCCGAAAAGCTGCGGATAACGGCAGCCTCGTTCACCTCGGTGGTGGAGGGTATGTCAGGCCGGGCGAGCGTCGCCCAAAGCGCGGCGCGGGACGGGCAGGACAACTGGCCGTCGAAAAGCTCGGGCCGCTCGGCGCGCCCCTCGTCGAGGATCGCGCCCATCTCGCGCCAGACGGGGGCGGGGTGGCTTTCCAGTGCAATGGTGTCGATCACCGCCCGCGCCTCGGCCCCGAACCCCAGCGCCAGATAGGACCGGACGAGAAACTGGGCGCCTTCCGGATCAGGGGCGTCACGCATGTTCAAAAGCGCCGAGCGCCCGGCGGCGATCAGCGCCGTTGGCGGCTCTTCGCCCAGCCAACCGGCAAGGTCGAAATAGCGGTCGGGAAAGCAGGGATCGCCCAGGGCTGACTGGGTTCGCCCGCTGGCCTCCGGCCCGAAGCCCCGGTCGATCGAGGTTTCGACATGCATGTTGGGCCGGTCGCCCAATCCGGGCAGGGCAGGCTCGGCCGTCTCGGGCGCGCCCTCTTCGGGTGCGGGGTCAGCTTCGGGATCGCTGCGGATATCGGCCGGTTCCAGCAATCCCTGGGCAGCCGCCCGGCCAATCTGCTTGGCCAGTTCCGATCGCGCCGCGGCGACGCGGGCATCGGGCGGCGCCGCTTCGGGTGGCAGCGTCGGCGGCAGAAAACGACCGATGACCGGATCGGGGCGCAGACGGCCGGCATCTATCGGCAGGCGAACCCTGGGCACCGGCGGACGCGACGCGCGACGCGTTTGGGCCGGCTCGGCGGTCTCGGCCGGCTCCACACCCTCGACCGGTTGCGCGGCCTCGACCGGCGGCGAGGCTCCGCCCTGAAACGGCGCCTCGAAGGGAGACCCTTCCGGCGCCGGTCCGTCGCGCAGGTCCAGCACCACGAGGCCCGGGCGCAGCGTGACCGCCTCGGCATGGACGTCATCGGCAACGCCGAGTGACACCCGGCCCGGCGCCGCCAGCCCGATCTCGGTCAATCGGGTCCGGGGGATAAGGTCGAATACGTTGGCAAAAGAGAAGTCGAGGGCCGGGTCGTCGAATTCCAGAAGGTACCCATCACCCCCGCGCCCCAGGGACCAGGACACATCCGCAGGCACCTCGAAGACCAGGCGCGAAAAGTCGGGATGCTCGCCCGACCGAATCGCAACGGTCTGGGCCAAGGCCGGCAGACCGGAAAGCAGAGCAAGAACCAGCAGGATCGCACGGTGGATCATGCGGCCTCCTGCTTGGCGGATTTCAGCGCCTCTTCGAGGTCCGAGAAGCTGGGCCGCATGCTGCCCGGCGTGTTCTGGCGGCCGACCTCGATGCAGATGGTGGGCGGGTGGTTGTGCAGGTTGGCGACCAGAACCTCGCGGATCAGGTGGTAGAAATGCGCGTCTTCCTCGGTCACGGCCTTCACCTTGGTCGAGAACGGGCCGACGAAACCATAGGCCAGGAACACGCCGAGAAAGGTGCCGACAAGCGCCCCGCCGATCATCTTGCCGAGGATCTCGGGCGGCTGGTCGATCGACCCCATCGTCTTGATGACGCCCAGAACGGCGGCGACGATGCCCAGGGCGGGCAGGCCGTCGGCGATGGTCTGGAGCGCATGGCTGGAATGCATCGCGTGGTGCATGTGCGCCTGGAGCCGCTTTTCCAGAACCTCTTCGACCTGGTGGGGATCGTCGTAATTCATGCTGGCCGCGCGCAGGGTGTCGCAGATCAGGTCCACCGCCTCGTGATCGGCGGCGATCTTGGGATAGCGGCTGAAAATCGGGGAATCGGCGGGCGCCTCGATATGGCTTTCGAGCTCCAGCGGATTCTGCCGCGCAACACGGATCATCTCGAACAGCAGGCACAACAGGTCCCGGTAATCGTCGGGCTTCCACTTCGGGCCCTTGAACACCTTGGCGACATCCTTGGCGGTGTGCTTGATCGCCGCCATGTCGTTGCTGATGACGAACGCACCCACCGCGGCGCCGCCGATCATCATCATCTCGAAGGGCAGCGCTTTCAGAATGATGCCAAGCTTGCCGCCGGCGGCCATGTAGCCCCCGAACACCATCACGAAAATGATAACGATACCGACTATGCCGATCATGGACGGCGCTCCGTTGAAATGATGTCGAGGCGGACTGTGGCAGCCCGGCGTTAAGAAAGGCTGATCACTCCTTGGGCGCGCGTGCGTTGCGCCCGGCGAGAATGACGCTGATCGAATAGGCGACCGGCGGGTCGAGCCCGGCCATGACCGCGGCCGCCGCATCCGCCCGCATCCGGCCCAGGAAGCCCGCGGCGAATTGCGGATCCATCTCGGCGAACAGGGCGGCAGCCTCTTCGGCCTTCATGTTCTCGTAAACGGAGGTCAGGCGCGCAATATCGGATTCGGCCGCGTCGTCGGCGATGGCGATGGTGGATTCAAGCGCCGCCTCGGCGGCCTCGAGCGCGGCCATCTGGCGGGCGATCTCCTCGCCCGCGATCTCGAGCGTGGCGGCGCGTTCGTCCAGTTCGGCCTCCAGCGCGGCGATCTCGGCCTCGCGAGCCTGCAACGCCGACAGCACCTCGGCAATGTCGGGTGGCGGCGGGCAGGGTTCGGCAACGGTGTCGTGTTCCGCCTGGGTATCATGCGCCGGAGCGGCAAGGCCCCGGATCTCTTCGGTCAGGGCCTGGGCGGTCCCCCCGCCGAACCGGATCAGCCCCGACGCGAGAAACAGCCCGGCGATCACCGGCAGCACGGCACCGCCACCGGGAAGGGACGGAAGCTTGCGGGTCATTCGGCGGCCTCCTGGCTTTGGCGGCGCCGGAACAAGACCATGGGCGTCGCTTCGGGCGCCGGGGCCTGCGCGGGTGCGGCGGCGGGTGCCGGTTGCGGGGCGGGCGGTTGGACGGGCGCGGCCACTTGGGCGGGCGGGGCGCTGGCGGCCGCCGGGGCGCGCGCCTCGTCCGGCAGGTCGTGCATCGCGGCGACCAGCAGCTCCAGCCGCCGCGCCACATCCTCGGCCCGGCCGGTCAGCGACTCCAGCCCGTCGGTCGAGTGGCGCGCCGATGTCTGCGCCCCCTGCAGCGCGCGGGTCATGTCGTCGACCTGGGCCGACAGCACGGCGATCGCGCCGCCCATGCCCTTTTCGAGATCGTTGAACCGCCGCAGCCGCCGGGCCAGCACATGGCAATACAGCGTGGCGCCCAGCGCGCCGGCGATCAGCAGAATATCCGCGATCAATGCCATCGGTCGCTCCTCAGTTCAGCACGAATTCGGTGATCAGCAGGTCGCGCACCCGATCCTGCCCGGTCACCAATTGCACCCGGCGCAGCATCTGCGCGCGCAGGTTGATCAGCGCGGTCGGCTTTTCCAGTTCGGCCGCCTCGACCGCGCGCAGATAGCTGTTCAGCACGTCGAGAACCCGCGGCATCAAGAGCGTCACCTCTTCCTCGTAGGCGGGCGTCACCTCGAGCTGGGCCTGAAACCGCAGGTGGCGGCTTTGCGCCCGGGGATCGAGCGTGATGATCAGCGGGTCGACCGCCACGAAGGCAACCTTGCCAAGCGCCGATTCGCCGCCGTGGCCGTCGCCCTCGCCATGGGCCGCGGCGCTGTCGGCCGCGTGGTCGTCGCCGCCCAGAATCATGCCCGAATACAGCGCAAAGAAGGCGCCGCCGCCCAGAACGAGGGCACCGACCAGCCCCAGGATCAGGGGCTTCTTGGACTTCTTGCCCGAGGCTTCTGCCTCGTCTTCTTCGGTTTCGGCCATGGGTCGGCCTCCTTTCGTCTCACGGCCATCTATAGCCGCAGGAGGGCTAACCGATTGTTAAGCCGGTCCTGCGAAGGATGTGCGGCAGAAACGGGGCAGAAGCCCCCAGGATCGGGAGACCAATCTTGCCGCAGCTTATGGCCATATGGACCGGGCTGACCCCGCGCCGCCGGATGATCGTGGTTCTCGCGACGGTCGCCATGTTCGCCGCCGTCCTCGCCCTGTCGCGCGTGGCCACGTCACCCCGCATGGCATTGCTGTATTCCGGGCTCGATGCGTCGGCGGCGGGGGATGTGATCCGCTCGCTCGACCAAAGCGGCGTCGCCTACGAGGTGAACGGCCCTGCGATCTATGTCGATGCCAGGCACCGCGATTCGCTGCGCATGACGCTGGCCAGCGAGGGCCTGCCGGCCAACGGCGCGGCGGGCTACGAACTGCTCGACGGGCTGTCGGGCTTTGGCACAACCTCGCAGATGTTCGACGCGGCCTACTGGCGCGCCAAGGAAGGCGAGCTGGCCCGCACGATCCTGGCCAATCCGCAGTTCCGCAGCGCGCGGGTGCATATCGCCACCCCGTCCGCGCGCCCCTTCGCCCGCAACGTGACCCCCTCGGCCGCGGTGACCGTCGGCGGCGCAGGGGCCGCCCTGGCGCCCGCGCAGGCCAAGGCACTGCGCTATCTTGTGGCGTCCAGCGTTGCGGGCCTGTCGCCGGAGAACGTCTCGGTGATCGACGCCAATACCGGCACCGTGGTGGTCGACGAGGCGATCCCCGGTTTCAGCGGCGAGGCCGAAGACCGCGCTGACGCGCTGAAAGCCCGGCTGGAGCGGCTGCTGGCCGCCCGGCTTGGCCCGGGGCGCGCCGTGGTCGAAGTCAGCCTCGAGACCGAAATGCAAAGCGAGTCGATCCGCGAGCGTCGCATCGACCCCGACTCGCGCATCGCGATCAGTTCGGAAAACGAGGAACGCTCGACCAGTTCCAGCGATTCCGGCGGGGCGGCCGTGACCGTCGCCTCGAACCTGCCCGAGGGAGACGGCGCGACCGACCGGCAGTCCCAGCGCAAGGAAACCGAAACCCACGAGCGCGTGAACTACGAGGTCTCGCAGACCGAACGCGAGATCCTGCGCGCGCCGGGCGCGATCAAGCGGCTGAGCGTCGCCGTGCTGGTCGATGGTGTGGCCGCGGTCGACGATGCCGGAAACGAGACCTGGCAGCCGCTGCCCGATGACGACCTCGAGGCGCTGCGCGAACTGGTCGCTTCGGCCGCCGGCTATGACGAGGCCCGCGGCGACGTCATCACCCTGAAATCCATGCCTTTCGAACCGGTCGAGGCCCCCGGCACCGGCCCCGAAAGCAGCCTGTTCGCCGAGGTTTCGCTGGACCCGCTGACGCTGATCCAGTTGGGCGTTCTGGCGGTGGTCGCGCTGATCCTGGGCCTGTTCGTGGTCCGCCCGATCCTGGCCGGGTCGGGCGGCGGCGCACCGGCCGCCAGCCTGCCGGCCCCCGTCGGCGCCGGCGAGGAACCGGCCTGGCTTGACGGCGAGATCGACCCCGATGACGGGCCCGCCGGCCTACCCATGGCGGCGATGACGATGAACACGCTGGATCCGTCCGAGTTCACAGATAGCGGCTTCGGCGGAGCGGATGCCGACCCGGTCGACCGCCTGCGCGAACTGATCGAAAGCCGGCGCGATGAATCGGTCGCGATCCTGCGCGGCTGGATGGAAGACCGCCAGGAGAACGCGTGATGAGCCGGCTGAACCTCGAGGATTTCTCGGCCCGCCAGGTCGCGCAGACACCCGCCGCCCGGCCCGCCGAACCGGTCGAACCAGCCGATACCCAGGACGTCCGGCTGAGCGCCTTCGAGGACGGATACAAGGCCGGTTGGGACGATGCCACCGCCGCCGAAACGCAAGGCCGCGAACGGATCGCGGCGGATTTCGCCAAGACGCTGCAGGAAATGGCGTTCAGCTATCACGAAGCCCGCGCCCATGTCCTGGGCGCGCTCGGCCCCCTGCTGACCGCGATGGTGGAACGCGTGATGCCGCATCTTGCCGCTGCCGGTTTCGCCCGGACCGTGGTCGAAACCGCCATGCAGATCGCCGAGACAGAGGCCGACCGACCTGTGCGCATGCGGGTCTGCCCCGAGAACCGCGCCGCGCTCGAAGAGTTGGTCGGCGCCGAGCCCGGCATGCCGATCGCCATCGTCGAGGACGACACGCTGGGCCCCGGCCAGGCGCTGGTCTCGGCAGGCGAGATCGAGCGCGAAATCGACATCGACGGCGTGCTGTCGGCGATCGAGACCGCGCTGGAGGAATTCCAGACAATCCAAAAGGAGGCCCGCCACCATGGCTGAGTCCAATTCCGACGGCCCGGCCGAGGCGCTGGGCGCGAAACTGCTCGACCAGGTCCCGATCGAGATCACCGTTTCGGTCGGCAAGGCGCGGCCGTTGCTGCGCGACCTGCTGCGCATCGACCGCGGCGGGGTGCTGCCGCTGGACCGGCGCATCGACGATCCGGTCGAACTTTATATCGGCGACCGGCTGATCGCCCGGGGCGAGCTGCAAGAGGTCGAGGGCGCGCAGCCCGGCCAGATTGCCGTCCGCCTGACCGAGGTAATCGACACAGTGAAGGGCGGCTGAGACATGCGCGCGCCCCTGATCCTCGCCGCCGCCCTGCTGGCCGTGCTCGCGCTGCCGGCCGGCGCCCAGGAGATCTCGGTCTCGCTGGGCGAGGGCGGGTCACTCGCGGGCCGGGGCGTGCAACTGATCCTGTTGGTGACCGTGCTCAGCCTCGCGCCGGGGCTGGCGATCATGGTGACCTGTTTTCCGTTCATCGTGACCGTGCTGGCGATCCTGCGCCAGGCGATCGGGCTGCAGCAATCGCCGCCCAACATGCTGATCGTCAGCCTGGCACTGTTCCTGACCTATTTCGTGATGGAGCCGACTTTCACGCAGGCCTGGCAGGAGGGCGTGACACCGCTGGTCGAGGAAACCCTGCCCATCGAGGAAGCGCTCCCCCGCATCGTCGATCCGTTCCGCGCCTTCATGGCCGCGCGCGCGGAGGCCGACACCTTCGTTTCGCTCGCCTCGCTGCGCCCCGAGGCCGACCTGACCGTGCCGATCGAGGAGGCGCCGCTGGCGGTGCTGGTGCCGTCCTTCCTGCTCAGCGAGATCGGGCGCGCCTTCGAGATCGGATTCCTGATCTTCCTGCCCTTCCTCATCATCGACCTCGTGGTCGCCGCGATCCTGATGTCGATGGGCATGATGATGGTGCCGCCGGCGGTCGTGGCAATGCCGTTCAAACTGGCCTTCTTCGTCGTGGCCGACGGCTGGAGCCTGATCTCCGAAGCGCTGGTGCGCGGCTACTTCCCGTCGGGCTGAAGCGCGCCCCAAATACCAAGGGACCCGCCCCCAGACCGAAACGGCCCGGATCACGGATCCGGGCCGTTTCGCGCGGGAGGACCGCAAGGCGGCGCGGGTCCGCCTCCATCGACACGGCCGAGAACCTACGGATCGCCCCGGGTCGCGGGGGCGTGCGGGCAGCCCGGTCGCACCAACCCAGCGCATCGCGAAGCGCGAAGGGATCCCGGCGACTTTGCCGGACTGCCAGATCCCGTTCAGAAAAACCGCCGGCCCGATCTCGGCAGCGGTCCCCGACATGCGCGCGCGGAAATGCAAGGCGACCAGGGACCATTCCGGCCAGACCGAACACGCCACACTGCCCACACGGATCGCCACCGCCGCACATCCCGGGGACCGATGCGCCCCGCCGCCCGGCGTTTCAATCTGGGTACTGGAAACGGGCGGACCTGCCCGAAAAAACCGGCGTCGCCCAAGGCAGAACCGGCCCCGGACCCAAGCCCCGCGACCATCACGCGCCGCGGGGCCGCGCGGCGCGTCAGACCCTAGCGCACCAGGAACTCGGCGTGCAGCGCGCCCGCGGCCTTGATACTTTTCAAGATGTCGATCATGTCGCGCGGAGAGACGCCCAGCGCGTTAAGCCCTGCCACGACTTCGGATAGAGAGGCGCCCTCGTCGATCTCGGCCAGGCCGATCCCGGGCTCTTCCTGGATGGCGGCATTGGTGCGCGGCACCACGACCGCCTGGCCCTGCGAGAACGGGTTGGGCTGCACGACCAGCGGTTCCTCCTCGATCCGCAGGGTAAGGTTACCCTGGGAAACCGCGACACGGGAAATGCGCACGTCCTCGCCCATCACGATGGTGCCCGAGCGCTGATCGACGACCACGCGCGCCTTGCGCTGGGGTTCGACGGTAATGCCCTCGATCCGTTGCAGGGCATGGGCGGGCGACGGTGCCCGGGTCGCGGCGATATCGAGCAGCACCGTGCCGGCATCGATCATCCGGGCGACGCCGCGGCCATAGCTGTTGTTTATCGCGGCCTCGATCCGGCCGGCGGTCGTGAAATCGGGACTGCGCAGCGCCAGCCGAAGCGACGTCAACGTGCTGAAATCGAAATCGATCTCGCGCTCGACGCGCGCGCCCGACGGAATGACGCCAGCCGTCGGCACCCCCTGGATCACCGCCGCCCCGTCGCCCTCGGCCGAGGCGCCGCCGGCGATGACCGTCCCCTGGGCGACCGCGTAAATCTGACCATCGGCGGCGTTGAGCGGGGTCATGACAAGCGTGCCGCCCAGAAGGCTCTTGGCATCGCCGATCGCCGAAACCGTCACGTCGATCTGCGATCCCGCCCGCGAGAACGGCGGGAGCGACGCGGTGACGAAGACCGCGGCCACGTTCTTGGGCCGGAATTGCTCGCCGGTAACGTTAACGCCGAGGCGTTCGAGAATGTTGGACATGATCTCTTCTGTGAAGGGCGCGTTGCGGATACCGTCGCCGGTTCCGTTCAACCCAACCACGAGGCCATACCCCACAAGGTCGTTTCCCCGCACCCCGTCGAATTCGACAAGATCCTTGATGCGGATCGGCGTCGCACCGGCCGGCAGCGCGATCACCAGGGCAAGAAGGGCGAGGAGGAACCGGCGTAGCATCAGAGGTAATCCGCAAGGCTTAGGCGCGACAGGCGCGCGGTGATGGTATAAACGGTCTCAAGCTGGGCCTCGGCGGCCTGAAACTCGGACGCGGCCTGGTAGGGATCGATCTCGATCATGTCGAGCCGGGCCAGTTCGAGCATGTTTCGGCTGGCCGCGTTCTCGGTCTTGATCGCTTCGATGCGGGCCTGCGCGGTGCCGACATCTCCGCGAAGTGTCGCGAGATCGCTTGCCGTGCGCAGCAGACCCTCGCCGATGGCGCCGGCCAGGGTTGCGCGTTCCGCGGTATCACCGGCAAGAACGGTGTCATCGGACAACAGCGCGCCGGCAACCAGATTCTTGAGAACGCCCCGGATGACCGGATCGGACGCCGTGACATCAAGCGTCATGCTGTTGCGCTCGTTCAAGCGGACGGGGCCGGCGGGCGTGTCCGAGCCAAGATAGCCCAACGTCTCGAATCCCCCCCCGGGCGTATCGAACCAGACATCGATGGCATCGAGAACGTCCTGTGCGGTGGTCGCGCCGGTGACGGCCGTCCGGACTTCGGCGAAAATGTCTTCGCCCGACGCGAGCGCCGCCTTGTCGGTTGCAGCGCCTGCGAAAAGGGTTCGGCCGCCCGCCTCGCCATTCAGCGTCGCGATCGAAATGTCCAGCCAACTCCGCGCCTCGTCCCCGAGACGGTCGATGGTGCTGGAGTAGTTCATGGTCGAGGCGTTGAGGAAACCCGGGCTCAGGATCTGCACCGCGTCATCAACACGCTCCAGTGCAAGCTGCATCGCATCGGTCGCGAAGGCCGCTTCCTTGGTCGCGATATCATAGGAATCCATGACCTTCAGGCTGCGTTCGATCGCGCCAAGCGCACGGAAATCACCATTCAGATGGGCGGCGGTATCGGCGGTGACACCGGTCGTCACCTCTTCGCCCAGGCGGTTCATACGCGCCTTGATCTCGGCGTTCTGGGTGCGCAGGGCAAAACCGCGGGACAGGTCACCTATGGACACGAAGGACATGGCTCAGAGCTCCATCAGGATCTGTATCATCTGGTCGACGGTCTGCATGACCTTGGCATTCGCGGCATAGGCCTGTTCGTACAGCATCAGGTCCTGCAGTTCGGCATCGGTGTCGACGCCGCCCTGCAACTCCGCCTCTTTCAGGGCATTGGTGCGGGCGGTCGCGAAGCTTTCGCTTTCGATCGCCCGCTGGGCCTGGACCGAAATGCGCGAGACGGTTTCCGAGGCGAGGTTGGCGGCGGAGAAGACTTGCCCCGCAAAGGGGCCGGAGGCCGCGGGCCGGCCTGCGGAAAGCGCGCCCGTCATCGCGCTGAGCAGAGTGGCGTCACCGACATCGCCCGGGCCCGCCGCGGCCAGCCCACTGCGCAAGCGCCAGAGATCGCCGCCCGCGTCGGGGTCGACCGCCGCGTTGACGCTGATCCGTCCGGCCAGACCAGCCTCGGCCGCGGGGTCCAGCGCAGCGCCGACATCGGTGAAGAGGCCCGTGTACCGTCCGCTGCCATCCGCGAGCAGGGTCGGATCGACGGCCGGGTCCGCAAAACGCTCGACAACGTCGCGCGCCAGTGCATCAAGGTCGGCCTGGGCGCCCGTGGCCGTGACATCGCGCTGTTCGAACAGGGTGGCAAGGCGACCCCCGGAAATCGGCGCGAAACTTCCAGATGTGGGGATCGGTTCGCCGTTCAACGTCAGCCCGGACAGGGCGCCGCTTTCGATGGTCATGTCGGAAACGATCAGACCAGTCTGTTCGAACCCGAATTCCGACGCGCGCCCGTCGACGAGGGCGGCGCCGGTTTCGGTGTAAAGAGCGATCGTGCCGTGTTCGCGCGCAATCTGGCGCACCGGGACGATCTCGGCGATTTCATCCACGAGGATTTGCCGCTGGTCATAAAGCGCGCTGGTGTCCACGTTGCTGAAGGCGTGGCTTCGAATTTCGCTGTTCAGCTCGGCGATGCGGGCAAGCGAACTGTTGAGAGTCTCGACATCGTTCGCGATCGCGGTTTCGGCATCCATGCGCACCGACTGAATGTCGTCGGTTGCCGCCTGGAAGGTCAGCGCTACACCCTGGGCCGCGGAAAGGACATCGGCAAGCCGGGTGTTGCTGTCGGGGCGGCTGGCGGCGGACACCAGGGAGGATTCGAGCGCCGCGATCCGGGCCGCAAGGGAGTCGGCGTCGTCCGGCGTACCGAATGCGGCCTCTATCCGGGACAGCGCATCGGCGCGGGCCTCGGCACTGCCGGTTTCGGCCTGGGACAACCGGCGGTCGGAAATCAACGCGAGGTTCGTATCGCGGCGCACGCCGTCGACACGCACCCCCGCGCTTTGCCCGCCGGTGGCGGCCGCCGAGGTCTCGAGAACCCGGCGACCGTAGCCCTCGGTCAGCGCGTTGGAGATGTTCGAGGATACGACCTGGGCACCCCGCGACGCGGCGTTGAGACCGGACAGGGCATTGTTCAGGCTTGTGCTCAGGCTCATATCTCACCTCGCTTTCACGCCGGCCGCGGCATCGCGGCCTAGCGTTTGATGTTCGTCGTCTCCTGCAGCATCTCGTCCACGGTCTGGATCACCTTCGCGTTCGACGAGTAGGCGCGCTGGGTCTGGATCAGGTCGGTCAGTTCGCCGGCCACATCGGTCGAGGATTCCTCGAGCGCATAGCTGATGACGTCACCGGTGGGTCCATCGCCGGCATCCCACATGAAGAACGAGCCGCTGGTGTCGGAGAGCGTGTAGATCTGGTTGTCGAGCGCGACCAGGCCGTTCGGATTCGGCACGTCGATCATCGGGATCTGGTAGATCGTGCGGGTGATGCCGGTGTCGAAATTCGCCTTGACGAAGCCGTTCCCGTCCACCTCGACCGAGGTCATGTTGCCGACCGGAAAACCGTCTTTCGAGATACCTGTGGGTCCGAAACTGTCCGACAGCTGGGACATCACGTTCCCGCTGCCGGGTACGCCGATATTTATGTTGATGGCCTGCGTGTTCGGATCGGCAAACGGAGCCCCGACGTTGAGGTTTATGAGGCCGGTGGCCGGAACATACGCGCTCGTCGCCGGGTTGGCCCCGGTTGGAGTTGCCGAGAGGAGCGTACCGCCGCTTCCCTCGGATGCATCGAATTGTACGGTGTATTCGCCGACGATCGCGCCCCCCTGGGCTGAATCCCTAAACGTCATCGTCCATTCGTTCGAGGCGCCGGTCGCGGGCACGGTCGGGGTGTAGGTCACGTTGATGCTTTGCGACGTTCCGAGGTTGTCGAAATACTCCACCGACAGCGGGATCGAGGATGTCGTCGCGCCGGCGATGGTTTCGGTCGCGGGCAGGTTCACGCCAAGCGTGATCTCGCTTGTCGGCTCGGCAGCGAACTGGTTGGTCTGGATCTGGACCGGGCTGAGACCATCCGACGTATCACGCGGATAGGACGGAATGGTGCCATCGGGGTTCGCAGGCCATCCCATGAGGACAAGGCCGGTCGAGGTTCGCAGGATGCCATCGGCATCGGTGCGGAAAGACCCCGTGGTGGCCAGATACATCGGGTAGTCGTCGGTGTTCGAGATCAGGGCCGTTTCCTGCGTTACCGGCAGGAATCCGCGACCCCGCACCGCGAGGTCGGTCGCGTTGTTCGTCGTTTCCAGCGCGCCGGCCTGGTCGATCATGCGCGAGGTCGTGATACGGACGCCGGCGGCGGAATAGGTGCCGTTGCTGCTGTCGATCACCATGGAATGGAAATCAGCCTGGGCACGCTTGTAGCCATAGGTCGACGAGTTGGCGATGTTGTCGGAAATGGTCGCAAGCCGGTTCGCGTTGGCCGCAAGGCCCGCGACACCGGCATTGAGCGAGGAGGAAATCGTCATGGAAGCACCTTTCTGCTGCTTGGTCCCCAGCCGAAAGCACCGTTACATCCCGACATTTAACGTGGCCCTAATATCTAAAATCCGCCCCATTACGACGTGTCCGAGCGAAGGAGCACCAATTCGAGCCGGTTGTTGCGCGGCGCCATCGGCGTCGAGACCGCGGGCTTGCGGTCGGCATAGCCGCTGATCCGCTGGAACCGGTCGGTCGCCAGGCCCGCCTCTTCGAGCATGCGGCGCACGGCGTGAGCCCGCGCGGTCGACAGGTCCCAGACCGGGCTTTCGGCCAGGACCACCGGCCGCGCGCTGACATAGCCCGAGACCGACACCTCGTTCTTGACCAGGGCAAAGGCCTCGCCGATCACGCCGACCAGTTCACCGAGCACCGGCATCGCCTCGGTCCCGTCCTCGGCAAAGAGCGGCGCCTCGTCGAGGTCGAAGATCTCGACGATCAGGCCTTCGTCGGTCAGGCGCGTCACGATATGCCGCATCAGCTGCTCGCTGAACACGGTCTCGCCGCTCTTGCCGCTCAGGAACTCTTCGATCTGGCGCAGGGCCTGCGCCTCGGCCTGGGCCTGGGCCTCGTCCTTCTTGTCCGCGGAGTTCTGCGCGCCGACGATGCCGCGTGCCTGGCGTTCGGGCGTGAGGCTGGGCTGCGCCGCCCCGGTGCCGGTCTGCGCGAGGATCCGTTCCGAAAACACGCTTTCGCCGCCGAAGGCGCCTTCGCCGCCCCCGGAGACCCGGTTCACCGGAATCGTGGGATTGAAGTAGTCTGCAATCCCCTTGCGTTGTTTTTCCGTCGTCGCGTTCAGCAGCCACATCAGCATGAAGAAGGCCATCATGGCGGTCACGAAGTCCGCATAGGCGACCTTCCACGCCCCACCGTGGTGTCCGTCGCCGCCCACTACCTTCTTACGCTTGATGATGACTGGCGCGTTATCTCCATGCGCCATAGCACCACCTTCGTATTAACCTCACCCCGGTTCTGGTGAGCGGCCATCACGTTGGTGGTAAAGGCCAATAACGGCGGAAATCAGGCATCAAGGAGCAGATCTGCGGCCTTTTCCGCGATCATGATCACGGGCGCATTGGTGTTGCCGCTGGTGATCGTCGGCATGACGCTGGCATCGGCGACGCGCAGCCCGGCAAGCCCGCGCAGGCGCAGCTGCGGGTCGAGCGGCGCCCCGGTGTCCGGGCCCATGCGCACGGTGCCCACGGGGTGGAAGATGGTGGTGCCGATATCCCCCGCCGCCCGGGCAAGGTCGGCATCGCTGTCGCCGACGGCGCCGGGCCTGATCTCTTCGGGCGCGTAGGCGGCCAGCGGCGCCTGGTCCATGACGTGCCGGGTCAGGCGGATCGCGCGGGCCGCGATCCGGCGGTCGGCCTCGGCCGAGAGGTAGTTCGGCCGAATCTCCGGCGCGCGCCGGGGGTCGGGCGAGGCGATGCGCACATGCCCGCGGCTTTCGGGGCGCAGGTTGCAGACGCTGGCGGTTACCGCGTCGAACGGGTGCAGATCGCCGCCGAACGCATCGAGCGACAGCGGCTGGACGTGGTATTCCAGGTCGGGCGTCGCCACGTCCGGCGAGGATTTGGCGAAGGCGCCCAGCTGCGAGGGCGCCATCGCCATGGGGCCGCTGCGGCGGGTGAGGTATTCCCAGCCGATCCGCGCCTTGCCCAGCCAGGTCGACGCCATGCTGTTCAGCGTGGTCGCGCCGGTCACCTTGTAGGCGCAGCGGATTTGAAGGTGATCCTGAAGGTTCGCGCCGATGTCGGGGACGTCGCGGAGAACCTCGATGCCGTGCGCGCGCAGGAGGTCCGCCGGGCCGATGCCCGAAAGTTGCAGAATCTGCGGCGTGCCGATGGCGCCTGCGGCCAGCACCACCTCGGCCCGGGCGCGGGCCTCGTGGATGGCGTTGTCCTGCCGGTAGCGCACGCCGGTCACGCGGCCATCCTCAACGATCAGCCGCTCGACCTGGGCGTGGGTCTCGACGGTCAGGCGGTCCTTCACAGGGGCTAGGAAGGCACGCGCGGTGTTCCAGCGAAACCCGGCCCGCTGGTTCACCTTGAAATAGCCCACGCCCATATTGTCGCCGCGGTTGAAATCGTCGGTCGCGGGCAGGCCGGCAGCGACGAAGGCGTCGCGCACGGCATCCAGGATGTCCCAGTGCAGGCGCTGTTCCTCGACCCGCCATTCGCCACCCGCGCCGTGCATCTCGTCTGCGCCGGCGAAATAATCCTCGGACCGCTTGAAATAGGGCAGCACGTCGTCCCAGCCCCAGCCGGTGTTGCCCAACTGCCGCCAGTGGTCGTAATCGGCCGCCTGCCCGCGCATGTAGATCATGCCGTTGATCGAGGAACAGCCGCCCAGCACCTTGCCCCGCGGATAGAGCAGACTACGCCCGTTCAGCCCCGGTTCCTCGGCGGTGCGATAGCCCCAGTCGGTGCGCGGGTTGCCGATGCAGTGGAGATACCCCACGGGGATGTGGATCCAGTGGTAGTTGTCCCGCCCCCCGGCCTCTAGCAGCAGCACGCGGGCCTTGCGGCTGAGGCGGTTGGCCAGCACGCACCCGGCGCTGCCCGCCCCCACGACGATGTAATCGACCTCCACGGCACCCTCCCATTCCCGCGCGGTGCGCGCACGCACAGACACCGTGTCCGCGCCCGCCCTTGTTCCTCCCCGGGCCGGCCCCACACTAGGGGCAACGCACGGCATGGGAAAGGGAGAGACCGATGGCCCGGCAAGTGGAAGGCCTGAACCACGTGACGTCGCTGGCCAGCAGCGCGGTGGCGAACAACGCGTTCTTCACCGGGATGCTGGGGCTGCGGCGGGTGAAGACCACGGTGAATTTCGACGCGCCCGAAATCTATCACCTGTATTACGGCAACGAACTCGGGACGCCCGGCACGGTGTTGACCTATTTCCCATACGAAGGGGCAAAGCGCGGCCGGCGGGGCACGGGCGAAATCTCTGTCACAACCTATTCCGTGCCCGAGGGCAGCCTGGAGGCCTGGCACGCGAGGCTATCGGAGGCGGGCGTCGCAGGGCTGTCGCGCGAACCGCGGTTCGGCGAGACGCGGCTGGGATTCGAGGGCCCGGATGGGGAACGCTTCGCACTGGTCGAGCGGTCGGACGAGCGCGCGCCCTGGACGGGCGGCGGCGTTGGCGGCGACATGGCGATCCGTGGCTTCGACGGGGTCACGATGGGGCTGGCCGACGCCGGGCCGACGGCCGAGCTTTTGCGGTTCCTGGGCTACGAGGAAATCGCGCGCGAGGGTACGGCGACGCGGTTCGCGCTGCCTGAAAGCAACGGGGCGGGACTCGTCGACCTTGAAACGATGTCGGCCCCGCCGGCCGGGCAGGGCGCAGGTTCGGTCCATCATGTGGCCTTTGCCGTGCCCGACCGCGGCGCGCAGGATAACCTGCGCGGAAAGCTGACCGAGGCCGGGTTCCGCGTCACCCCGCCGATCGACCGGGACTATTTCTGGGCGATCTATTTCCGCAGCCCGGGCGGCGTGCTGTTCGAGATCGCAACCGACGAACCGGGCTTCGCCCGCGACGAGGCCCCGGCCCATCTGGGCGAGGCGCTGAAGCTGCCGGCGCAGCATGAACACCTGCGTGCGGCCCTGGAACGCCATCTGGTGCCCTTGGACGCCTGACCAATGCAGACGGCGCCCCATCCGGGTGCCGTCTGGAGCGTAGGGCCCGTGACGGGCATTGAACGCCTGTATCCTGTTTTTCGATGCTCGCGCGCACGTCCAGGAACGCGATGCGGAATGACGCGCGGCGCGAGGGTCTTTTCAGCGGAATAGTTCGGCGTGACCCAGTTGGCCCGACCGTTTCCGCGTGACGGCTTGCCGTTTCCCTTCATGCGCGAGGGCCCGATTTACGGTGCGACCATGTCCCACCAATAGAGCGGTGCAGCCTTGAGGCATGGCCGCACGATCTAATCGGCTCGCAAGCCCCAGAGCGACTGCCGGTTCCGTTCCCCCATGCGCACTTGACCCACTCCACGAGCGAGGATCGAGCCCGCTCCTGCATCTCTGGGGACTTGCCGCTCGCGCCACGTCAACCGCTTGTCGGCGCGATGGCTACTCTGTCGCTTCTCTTTGGAATTCGGGTTCCCATGCGTGGGCTTGATGGGCCGGCTGCGCCTTCGCTGCCGCGTTGCGCCCCGCAACTCTTTGGCCGACCTTGATGCCGTCCGGTCTTCGCGCCGAGCATTGCATTACAGCGCCGCGGCGAGGATCCGGACGTCCTGCCCGACGATCTCGACATCGGGGTGCTGCCTGCCGGCGGTCAGCACCGGGACGCGCTCGGCGAGGTAGCGGGAGAGATCGCTGAGGCGGATCAGCGTGTCGTTGTCGTAGTCGGCCTCGCGAAACGCTTCCAGAAGCGCCTCGGTGAAGGCGCCGTTCTCCCAGTCGGGATGTTCGTAGGAGGTCTCGCCCGCGGTCGAGGAGGTAAAGACGGTGACGTTCGGCGCGGTCAGCAACGCGCGCAGCGAACGGTCCATCGGGGAGGTCGCACCGCCCGACCGGCAGGCATCCAGCAGCACGAGAACGCGACCGTGCCGGGCGATCGCGGCGATCTCGTCACGGAAGGTCGTCGCCGCGAGGCCCGTCGCCTTGAGCGCGCCCTGAGAGGCGACCGAGGTGCCATGCGGCAGCAGGTAGAACCGCCCGTCGCCCACCACTTCGCCATGTCCAGCGAAGAGGATCACCCCCAGATCGTTGCCGCCGCCCTGCTGCATGGCACTGGCCATCGCCGAAAGCTCGTTGAAGATCATGTCCTTGGTCGCGTTCCGATCGACCAGCACGCGCACCCGGACCTCGGCGAAGAGGCTGCTTTGCGAGTTCCGCAGCGCGATGGCGACGTCCTCGGCATCCCGCGCCGCATAAGCCAGGTCCAGATGCCGCGCTGCCTTGCCGTAATCGCCGATGCCGATGGTCAGCACATGCAGTGTGCGTCGTCAGATAATTTGGGACATCTGAGCGGTTTTCCGTTTGGAGGCTCTGGCTCATCC
>JBNGDM010000032.1:0-18187 GCA_049975105.1 Rhodovulum sp.
GACCCGCACAGACCCAAACCCGACGACACCAGAACACAGGAGGGACCGATGTCCCCGAAATCCATGCTTTTCGCAGGCGCCCTTGCGCTTCTGCCCGCCCTTCCCGCGCTGGCCGGCGATATCGCCGTCCAGGACCCGTATGCGCGCGCCTCGACCATGATGTCGAAATCCGGCGCGGCCTTCATGACGCTGGTCAATACCGGCACCGAGGACGACCGCCTTGTCGCCGCGGCCTCGGACGTCGCCGCCAAGGTCGAACTGCACACCCATGTCGCCGCCGAGGGCGGCGTGATGAAGATGGTCGAGGTCGAGGAAGGTTTCCCCATCCCCGCCGGCGGCACCCGCGACCTGAAACGCGGCGGCGACCACGTCATGTTCCTTGGCCTCACCCGGCCGCTGCAACAGGGCGACACGGTCACCGTGACGCTGACCTTCGAAAAGGCGGGCGACATGACCGTCGTTATCCCCGTCGACCTGACCCGCGCCCCGATGGGCGGCGGCATGCAGATGAAGAAGATGGGGAACTGATCCCCATACCCCGGCCCGGCCCCTCGCCGGGCCGGGTGCCGCGCCTAGCCGCGCAGCACTTCCTCCACCCAGGCCGGCACGATCTCCGAGGCGGGGCCGTGCCGCGCCTCGGCGAAATCGCTGACCGTTTCGGACGGCTCCAGGTTCAGCTCCAGCGTATGCGCCCCGGCCCGGCCCGCATCCTGCACGAAGGCCGCCGCCGGGTAGACGCTGCCCGAGGTGCCGATCGCCACGAAGATCTCGGCCGCGCGCAACGCCTCCCAGATCGCCTCCATGTGATAGGGAAACTCGCCGAACCACACGATATCGGGCCGCGTCGCGGGGGCGGCGCAGGCGGGGCAGGGGTCGTCCGGCCGCATCGCCATCGGCGCGTCCCAGGTCTCGCCGCAGGCAGCGCAGCGGGCGCGGGTGATCTGCCCGTGCATGTGCCAGACGGCCGTGCTGCCCGCGCGTTCATGCAGGTCGTCGATATTCTGGGTGACGATCAGCACCTCGCCGGGCCGTTCCCGTTCCAGCCGCGCCAGCGCCGCGTGGGCCGCGTTGGGGATCGCCTCGGCGGCGTTCTTGCGCCGGGCGTTGTAGAACTCGTGCACCAGCGCCGGGTTCCGCGCGAACCCCTCGGGCGTGGCCACCTCGCCCAGGTCGTATTTCGTCCAGATGCCGCCCGCGTCGCGGAACGTGCCCAGCCCGCTTTCGGCCGAAATGCCCGCCCCGGTCAGGATCACGATCTTGGTCATTGCCGCCTCCTCGGCTAACACTCGGGCCGAGCTTGCCGAAAGGAACCGCCCATGACCACCCGCATCCTGTTCGTCTGCCTCGGCAATATCTGCCGCTCGCCCACCGCGCATGGCGTGTTCGAAACGCTGGCCGCGCAGGCGGGCGTGCCGGTCGCGGTGGACAGCGCGGGCACCGGCGGCTGGCACGTGGGCGACCCGCCCGATGGCCGCGCCGTGCGCGAGGCGGCGGGGCGCGGCTATGATCTGGGCGCGCTGCGCGCCCGGCAGGTGCGGCCCGCCGATTTCGGCGCCTTCGACCTCATCCTGGCGATGGATCGCTCGAACCTGGCCGACCTTGAACGGATGCGGCCCGCGGGGTCCGAAACGCCGGTGCGGCTGTTTCTCGACTATGCCGGCAGCCCCCGCGACGAGGTGCCCGACCCCTATTACGAAGGCGGGTTCGACCTGGTGCTGGACCTGATCGAGGATGCCTCGCGCGGTCTGCTAAAGGACCTGTCCCGCTAGCGCCGCGCGCCGTTGCGCCTAGTCCCCCTTGCGCTCCAGCGCCCAGGCGAAGGCGTGCCGCAGATGCGCGCCGACATCGGTTTCGATGATCTCGCTATGGGCGAGGATCACCCGGGCCGGGTCCCAGCCGATCACCTCGCGCAACGCATGCGCCGCCGCGCCCTTGTCGCGCCAGGTCAGCTGCGCATCGCGTGGCGTGGCCCCGCGCGGCGCCCTTATGCCGCCGATCCATGTCGCCACCCGCATCAGCGGGCCCAGCCGCGCCGGGTCGAAATTCTCGATCAGGTCGGCCAGGATCAGGCTGCGCGAGGGGCGGTGGAAAAACACCACCTCCGTCAGGAAGGGATGGCCGGGGATCAGCCGCTGATGGATCGTGTCGGCCCAGCTCGCCGGCGCGGCGTCCGACAGCACCGCATGGGCCGGAAACTCCACGCCCCGGCTGGCCGCACGCCGGGCGACGCCGGGCGCGGCGAAGACCGCGGCGTCCGGAAACCGCGCCGCCCAGGCGGGCAGAAAGGCATAGTGCAGAGGGTTCGGCGCGATCAGGAACTGGACCTCGCCCAAAGCCTCGAGCGCGGCGATCAGCCCCTCTTCGGGCGCGATGGGCGAATGCAGCCAAAGCGCGCCGCCGGGCAGGCGCACCACCACCATCCGCGTCGGGAACGGCATGCCGTAGAACCGGATCGCCGGGCCGTCGACGACCCAGAGATCGGGCGCCAGAGGCTTGGGGGTGTCGAGCGGCGCGTAGAGACCCTGCGCGCCCGCGCCCATCCCCTCAGCCGCAGAAGGCTTCGGCGGTGGCGCCGAACCGCTTGTAACGCTCCCAGAAGGCCGAGTCGCTGCGCCGGTCCGACTGGCGGACCTCCTGCGCCTGGTGCGGGTCGCGGAAGAAGCGGGCGGCCTGTCTCTGGTCGCCCTGGGTCAGCGTCAGGTCGGCGGCGTTCTGGATGCAGCCGCACAACCCGCGGGACACGCCGGGACGGTCCGATCCCAGGCAGGCCCGCTCGATCGGGCCCGCCACGGCGGGGGTGCAAAGCGCGGCCAGCACGGCCGCAAGTGCAAGTCTCTTCATCTGTCTGCCTCGGGTTCAGGGGTCTGCCGGGATCCCGGGCGACTGACGCGCCCTTGCGGCCCGGTCGGAACTGCCCTCCAGTATGCCAGATTTTGCCGAAAATTCAATCGGCCGTGCGGGTCTCCAGCCGGTGCAGCCGGGCTTCGATCCGCTGGCGCACCAGGTTGATGTGGATCTGGGCGGTATAGGCCCGGTCGCGATAGGGCGGCGGCACGGTCAACCGGGCGATATCGGCGTCGATATCGTCCAGGGTGCGGATCAGTTCGGCCAGGCGGTCGGGCAGCTTGGCCTCGCGCGCCTCGATGTCGATCGCGCGGATCGCGCGGTAATAGCGGAAGACCCGCCGCCGCATCTGCCAGGCATAGACCCCGGGCAGCGCCCGGATCAGCGGCACCGCGATGAACAGAAGCGGCAGGAGCAGGATCGCGAAGCGGTTGATCTGCGCCACCACCCAGTAGGGCAGGATGTCCTGCAACGAACTGGGACCCTCCCGGATCAGCGTCGCCGCATAGGCGTTCATCGGCAGCGGGCCGGGCTCGGCGGCGGGGAACCGGCCCGCCGGGGTGATCGCGTCGGCGCCGGAATGGATGTCACGCGCGGCCGTCACCAGCCGGTCGACCAACGACGGGTGCAGGTCGTCCCGCGCCACCAGCTGCGCCACCATCGCAAGCATCCGCAGATCGCCGGGCGGCACCACCGGGTCGAGATCGATGCCCGCGGCGGGCAGGGTGATGATCTCGGTCTGGACCATCCGACGCGACAGCGCCGTCATGTAGTCCAGCCGCATCAGCACCACGTCGGGGTCTGCGAACAGCGGCGCCAGGTAGGGCGCCCCCAGCGGCGCGACGAACACCGCGATATCGGCTTCGCCCGCGATCAGCGCCTCGGCGGCCTGCGCACCCCCCAGGGCCAGCCGCGTGACCGCGCCGGGCGCCAGCCCCGCCGCGCGTTCCAACCCGTCGAAGGCCGCCGCCGTGCCCGACCCCGCGCCCCCCGCCGCCAGTCGCAGCCCGGCCCACTGTCCGGGATTGGACGGCAGACCGGCGCCCCGGCGCGCGAAAAAGAACATCGGCTCGACGAACATCGCACCCAGCGTCTCGACCCCGTCGGGGGCCTCGACGCCGCCTTGTAATAGCGCCGCATCGGCCGCGTCCCGGCGCAGCAATTCGGCGTTCCCGACCGATCCCGAACTTTCCATGATGTCCAGCCGGATGCCGTCCCGCGCCAGCCGGTCGCGATAGCGTTCCGCGATCGTCCAATAGCCGCCGCCCGGCGCGCCCGCGGCCAGCCGAACCTCCTTGGGCGGCAACAGGTCCCGGCTCAGCACCCACATCGTGGCCAGCGCCAGGACGATGGACAAGACCCCGATGACGACACGCATCTTTCCGTCCCTCCGGCCTCCCTTATAGCAGGGCAACCGTGGCGTGTGTCGAGGGCGGGGCGCTCAGGCCGAGACGATCACCTGGGTGGTCACCGCCGCGAAGAACAGCATCGAGGCGACCAGAACGAACACGTGCCAGATCGTGTTGTGATAGGGCAGCCGCTCCCACAGGTAGAAGATCATGCCCACCGTATACAGCACGCCGCCCGCGATGATCAGGCCCAGAACCGTCGGCGACAATGTGGCGAACAGGCTCCAGCCCGCCACCGCGCCCGCCCAGCCCATCGCCGGGTACAGCATCAGGTTGACCGCGCGGAACCGGTAGGGCGCCAGCACGCGAAGCCCTGTGCCCGCCATCGCCGCGGCCCACAGCCCCGCCAGAAGGCCCGCGCCATGCCCGCCCGACAAAAGCGTGAACGGCGTATAGGTGCCCGCGATCTTCCAGTAGATGGCGGAATGGTCCAGGCGGCGGAAGATCGGCGTCCACTCGGGGTGCTGCACCATGTGATACAGCGCCGAAAAGCCGATCATCGCGAACAGCGCCGCGCCATAGACGGTGATGCCCAGGATCGCCGCGCCATCGCCGCGAAACACGACGGCCAGCACCACCAGGATCGGAACGCCGATGGCGACCGCGGCCAGCCCCGTGACATGAACGACCGCGTCCGACAGGCGCTCGGCCCGTGTATAGGGCGGATAGTGTTCACTCATGACAACCCCCACTCAACAAAATTACCCCAGCCTTGGAGCAAGGGTATCACAGGCCCTGACCTGCGTCAAAATCACGCATTCGCACGTTAGGTTGCAGACCGTGAAGAGGGGCGGCTGCTGGCTCAGGCGCGCGCGGCCATCGCCGCGGCGAAGCGTTCGAACAGGTAATAGCTGTCCTGCGGGCCCGGGCTGGCCTCCGGATGGTATTGCACGCTGAATACCGGCCGGTCGGCCATGCGGATCCCGCAATTCGACCCGTCGAACAGCGAGACATGGGTTTCCTTGACCCCAGCGGGCAGCGACTGGCTGTCCACGGTGAACCCGTGGTTCATCGAGGTGATCTCGACCTTGCCGGTCTCCAGGTCCTTGACGGGATGGTTCGCGCCGTGATGGCCGTGGTTCATCTTGATGGTCTTCGCGCCCAGCGCCAGCGCCAGCATCTGGTGGCCCAGGCAGATGCCGAAAAGGGGGATGTCCTTTTCCAGCACCTCGCGGATCATCGGCACCGCGTATTCGCCCGTCGCCGCCGGGTCGCCCGGCCCGTTCGACAGGAACACGCCCGCCGGGTCCAGCGCCAGAACATCCTCGGCGGTGGCCGTCGCGGGCAGAACCGTCACGTCGCAGCCCGCCGAGGCCAGGCAGCGCAGGATGTTGCGTTTCGCGCCATAGTCGATCGCCACGACCTTGTGGCCCGGCCCCTCGCGCCGCTGGTATCCCTCGGGCCAGGCCCAGCGCATCTCGTCCCAGCGGTAGGATTGCGCGCAGGTGACATCCTTGGCCAGGTCCAGCCCCTCCAGCCCGCAGAACCCGCGCGCCTTGGCGACCAGCGCCTCGATGTCGAACCGGCCCTCGGGGTCATGGGCCAGCGCGACATGCGGCGCGCCCTGCTGGCGGATCGCCCGGGTCAGCCGCCGCGTGTCGATCCCGCCGATGCCGATGCGGCCCTGCTTGGCCAGCCAGCCGGTCAGCGGTTCGGCCGCGCGCCAGTTCGACGGTTCCGTCGGATCCCACTTGACGACCATGCCGGCCGCGACCGGGGCGGCGGTCTCGTCGTCCTCGGGGTTCACGCCGACATTGCCGACATGCGGAAAGGTAAAGGTCACCACCTGCCCGGCATAGGACGGGTCGGTCATGATTTCCTGGTAGCCGGTCATCGCGGTGTTGAAGCACAGTTCCGCCACCGTCTCGCCGGTGGCGCCGAAGCCCTGGCCATAGAACACGGTGCCGTCGGCAAGCGTCAGGCAGGCGGTCGGGCGGGGGCTGGCAGCGGCGGGCATGGGAAACTCCTGGGGCGCGGGATCGCGCGGACACTAGGGCCGGGGGGGCAAAGAATCAAGGCCCGCGTCAAAATGCGAAAATATTTAAAATCAGTATCTTAAGGCGTATCGCCCCGACTTGCCTCGCCCCGCTGGCGGCACTATCTTCGCCAACTTGACGCGCAAGCGACGGAAGGCGACCCCGATGGACCTCAGAACCCGTATCTCGACGGCGCTCAAGGGCGCGATGAAGAACAAGGAGACCGAGCGTCTGGGCACGCTTCGGCTGATCAACGCGGCGATCAAGGACAAGGATATCGCGCTGCGCGGCGAAGGCGCCGAAGAGGGCGTGGGCGATGCCGAGGTGCTGGCGATCCTGGGCCGCATGGTGAAGCAGCGCCAGGAAAGCGCGCGCGCCTACGAAGAGGGGGGGCGTCTGGACCTGGCCGAGAGCGAGCGCGCCGAGATGGCGGTGATAGAGGAATTCCTGCCGCGCCAACTGACCGAGGATGAGGTCGACCAGGCGATCGGCGCGGCGATCGAGAAGACCGGCGCCGAGACGATCCGCGACATGGGCCGGGTGATGGGCCAGCTCAAGGCGGATTATGCCGGGCGGATGGATTTCGGCTCGGTCGGGCCGATGGTGAAACAGCGCCTGGCCTGAGAGCCGGGCGCCTGCGGCAACCTGCCCCGGGGCGATGGCGCGGTTCGGGGCTCCGGGGACTTGCACCCCGTGACCTTCGCGCCATGTAGGGGTAAGCGAAATGGTAAGGAATGGCGCGCTATGACGGCGGCGGGAACGACGGCTTTCGCCCGGTCCGTGTGGGCGCTATGCTGACAGTCCCGGGCGAGACAGGAACGTGACGATGTTGATGAAATACCTCAAGGGCGTGAAACCCGAGGACTGGCCGGCGGTCATCCTGCGCGGGGCGGCGCTGATCCTGATCGTGACGCATCTGATCGCGTTCACCTTCATCTATTCCCACATCATCTTCATCTCGACAGCGGTGGTGATGGGCCTGTTGCTGGCGCGCGAGATGTACGAGGATCTCGCCCAGCGGTTCTTCCGGCTGAAGGCCGAGGAATACGAAAAGGACCTGATGGAACTGCAGGAACACGCTCAGCCCGACGATCCGCAGTCTTTGCTGATCGAGGGGTCGCATTCCATGAAGGACATCACCGCGCGCAAGACCCGGCACTGATCCGGGCGCGCGGGGCCGGGGCGGGCGGCGCTAGCCGAAGACCCGGTCGAACGTCCGGCGCAGCGCCACGTCGACATCGGCCATCGTCACCGGCAGGCCCAGGTCGACCAGGCTGGTGACGCCGTGCTCGCGGATGCCGCAGGGCACGATGCCGTCGTAATGGCTCAGGTCCGGTTCGACATTGATCGCCAGCCCGTGAAAGCTGACCCAGCGGCGCAGCCGCACGCCGATCGCCGCGATCTTGTCCTCGCGCGGCTGGCCGGACGGCCCCGGCGGCAGGTCGGCGCGCACCACCCACACGCCCACCCGGCCCGCGCGGCGCTCGCCCGTGACGTTGAACTCGGCCAGCGTCGCGATCACCCAGTCTTCCAGCTGGCCCACGAATCGCCGCACGTCGCGCCCGCGCGCGCCCACGTCCAGCATCGCATAGACCACCCGCTGGCCCGGCCCGTGATATGTGTATTGCCCGCCGCGCGGCGTCGGAAACACCGGGAACCGGTCGGGATCGGTCAGGTCGGCAGGGTCCGCCGAGGTGCCCGCGGTATACAGCGGCGGGTGCTCGACCAGCCAGATCGCCTCTCCCGCGCGGCCCGCCGCGATCGCCTCGGCGCGTGCCTCCATTTCGGCGCAGGTGGCCTCGTAAGGCGCGAGGCCGTCGAGGACACGCCATTCGGGCGCAATACGCGTCTGCTCCACAGTATCCAGCTCGCTTCTCCGGGCAAACGGTTCCGACCTGCATGGGACCGCGCTCGCGCGGTGCCCTTGCCCCGAGGCGTCCATACAGGATCGCACGCCTTTCGAAAAGGCGCGCCACCCCTGGTTTTGGAAAGGTGCCTGCAACGAACCGGCCCGGCCGCGATTGTGCCGCATCTCTTGTCTTCTCGGATGTAACGGACGATCATTTCACAGGGACGTCATCGTGTTGACGCGGTGCTGTCCCGGCCGGTTCGCACCGCGCGAGTGGGGCATACGAAGGGGGACGCCATGCACGGTCCGATCCGTGTCCGCGCCGCACGCGTCGCGACACGCGCCTTCGTCCTGGCGGTCGCGGCAGTCCTCGGCGTCGCGTCTGTCTCGGGACCGTCGCGGGCCGAGCCGGTGCTGCCCGCGCGCTCTGCCATCGCGGAGCTCGATGCGGCACTGGACGATGCCGCGAACGGTCATCCCCTCGCGGCCATCCTCCTGCTCGACAAGGCCATCGTCGGCGGCGATATCGATTTCGGTTTCGATGACGACACGATGGTCGCCGCCCGGCTCCTTCTCTCCCGGCTACTTGCCGAGACGGGTGAGCGCAGGCGATCGATGGACGCAGCGCTCGAAGCCGCTTTCCTGGCAAGGCAAGCCGATGTCGCGGACCGCGATATCGCCAGCAGCGCGTTGTGGGATGCGGCCCGGTTCCTCGTGGCCGCCGGCGCCACGGCAAGGGCCGCAGAGGCATTCGATACGGCCCGGCGCCTGGGCGGGGACCGGCTGTCCACCGCCGGGATTCGCGACCGGCTTCGTCTTCTCCTCGCCGACCCGGGCGGCCCGGCCGCGTCGGACGCGACGCGGTCGGACAGGGACCGACGCGCGGCCTGGTACAGCCGGTTGCTGATGCGCGAATACATGAGCCGCGCCCGGGAGGGGGCGGCCGAGGCGGCCTTCCTGCGGCCAACGGTTCGCAAGGCCGCCGAGATTCTGGGCGAAGGCGACCCCTACACGCTGGTCCTGGCGCTCTACTGGTTCGGGTCCATTGCGCAACAGCGGACGCTCGCCCCCGACGAGTTCGACCGCCTGGCCGCCTTCGCCAAGTCCGCCCGCGCGGGGTTCGGGCCGCACGGGGAACTGACGATGGCGCTCGAATACCGGCTGCGCACCGAGTTGGCGCGGGTCGGGCGGCGCGACGTCTTGCTGGAACTGGCCGGCGCGCGACGGCAGCTGGAAGTGGAGATCGACCTCGCCGCGCGGCCAGTCGCCTCGCGCGATCCCGGGGCGGCTTTCCGGGCCGAGCGGGCAGCGCAGGCGGCGCGTTCCGTGCGGCGGCTGGCGATGGAGGCCAAGGGGCTTCCTCCGGCGGCCCTTGCCGCGCGCGACCTGTCGCGCGATGCCCTTGTCGATATCGCCTTCCGGGCCGCGCAGCTTGAAACACTGAATGCGGTCTCGTTTGCCATGCGCGCCGCCAGGATCCGGGCCGCGGCGCGGCGCGCAGGCGTGCTCTACTCGCATAACTGGGACGGCCAGATGGCCGCAGAGGCGCAGGCCTGGAGGGCTCTGCCTGACCAGCTGCGGACCGGCAAGCTGGACGATGTCGCCGCAACGCTGGAAAGGATCGAGGGCCTGCGGGCAATGATCGGCGTGGGCGAGGCCAAGCTGGCCGCCGCGATTCCGGGCTTTCGCGACCTTTGGGTGCCGGCGACCGTCGGCTGGACCGACCTCGCGGCGGACCGCGCCGTCCTGGCCCCGGACGAGGCGGTCGTTCTGATCGCACCGGGCGACGATGCGGGGTCGGCGCGGCCGGCGATCTTTGTCCTGACGGTCGAGGGAGTCCGCGCCGCGACCGCGCCCTGGACTCGGGCCGAGTTCGGCGCGGCCATCGCGGCCTATCGCGACAGCCTTCTCGGCGGGACTGACCGGGCGCTGCAGGCTGCGCTGAGGGCGCCCGTTTCAACGCCGGTTGCGGCATCGGCCCGGCCGCTCGACCTTGAGATCGGTCATGCGATCTACCGCGCGCTGTTCGGCGCGCCCGAGATCGCCGGGGCGCTCGCGGGGAAGACGGTCTGGACCCTTTCGGTCGGGGGGCCGTTCCTGTCGCTTCCCTTCGCGGCGCTGCCGATGGACGCGGCGGGGCAAGCGGGGACGCCCACGGCGTCCGATTTGCGCCGGATGCGCTGGCTCGGCACGGAAAAGGCGCTCGGGTTCGTGGATTCGCTGACCGACCGTTTCGGACCTGCGACCGGGGTCCGGGATGCGATGGCGGGCGGTGGCGGCTATGTCGGTTTCGGCGATCCCGACTTCGCGGGGGCGCCCGGTCCCCTGAGGGCCGGTGCCGTCAGGGGGCTCGCGCCTGGTAACGTGGCGGCCGTATCGGCATTGCCCCGCCTGCCGATGAGTGCGGCCGAGGTTGCCGAAACCGCCGAAATGTTCGCTCCGTCCGACAGGTCCGTCCGGCTCGGCGCCGAAGCGTCCGAGGCGGAATTGCACTATCTCTCGGCATCGGATGGGCTAAAGCGGCTGTCGGTGTTGCATTTCGCCACCCACGGCCTGCCGGGAACGGGTGGCGATGGCGGTTTCGGCGCGGCCCTTGCGCTGACACCGCCCGAGATACCACGCGATATCTCGCCGGAGATAACCGAAGACGGTCTCCTGACCCTGCGGGAGATCGGCCTGTTGCAGCTTGACGCCGACTGGGTGGTGCTCTCGGCCTGCGACACGGGCGCCGGCGACCGGCCCGGGACGGAGGCGCTGACGGGGCTGGCGCGCGCGTTCCTGCTGGCCGGGGCGCGCAACGTGCTGGCCACGCATTGGGCGGTCGAGGACGAGGCCGCGCGCCGCATCGTGTCGGGCATGCTGGCCGGGACGCGAACCGGCGCCGCCCCCGCGGAGGCCCTGCGCCGGGCCCTTGCGGGGCTGATTGCGGACGCATCGCGCGACGCGAGCGCCCTGCCGCTGTCGCACCCTGCTGTCTGGGGGCCCGTCTTCCTGTTCGGCTCGGGGCGCTAGGCGCGTGGATCGCCCCGATCCTGGACCGTGACGCGGCGGGATCAGCGTCCCAGGATCTGGTCGCTCAGTTCGGTCTCGGTCATGTCGGGCCGCTCGCGATAGCTTTCGAGAATGCCCGAGAAGCGCGTCAGGTTACTCAGGATCTCGTCTTGGGACGAGGCCGACAGCTCGCCGGTCAACAGCCGCATCGCGTCCTCGGCCAGCTTGGCGTCGATCCCCGCGGTCAGCGTCTCCAGGGCCGAGCGCAGCGAGACCAGATAGGTCTTCTGCAACCCGCGCAGCGTGTCGAGCTTCTCGACCAGTTGCGTCCCGGCTGCCTTGAGCGCGGCGCATTGCGCATCGCGGGTGCACAGCTTGATCCGGTCGACCAGGCGCAACAGCTCGTTGCGCAGCCGCTCCTCTTCGCGGGCGCCGTCCGACATCGCACCGACCAGCACCGCGCCGTTCAGAAGGTTGGACTTCGCCGCCTCGCCGAAGGCGGCGGTGGCCTCTTCGGTGGCGCGGCGAAATTCCAACTGCAGCTCCTGCAGGGCGGCCTGGCGGCGCGGGTCGATCTCTTCGTCGATCAGTTCGGCAAGCGTGCCGAGCGGGGTATCCCGGCTCCCGTCCTCGGCATCCGCCATCGCGATCCAGCCGTTGCGGATCTCACGCAGCACCGTGTCGGAATAGGCCACGTTCCGCGTCAGCACCAGGCGCAGCCCGAAGGTGTCGCTTGCCAGCGCGCTGCCGTCGGAGGGGCTGAACAGCGGGTATTCCGTGCGCTGGGCGGAATAGACCTGGTCGGGCGAGGACAGCACCGACCCGCCGCGGGTCACCAGCCCGCCGACCTGGCCATGGTCCCGCCCCAGCGCGTTCAGCCGGAACGGTTCCAGCATCAGTTCCTCGGCATTGCCGTAGACGTCGAACAGTCCCAGCGGGTTCGGTCGGGTCAGCCCGACGGGCAACAGCGTGCCGCGGGCCGATCCGACGACCTTGGCATAGTCGAGCATGTCGCCCTCGCCGAAGAAACGGCGCGAGGGGAAGATCGCCGGGTCGACCGCAGCACCGCCACGCGCGGCGAATTCCCACTCGGTTTCGGTTGGCAGGCGGACATACGCGCGGCCCGCGGCGGCGTCGGACAGGGCCTCCGCCGCCTCGGACCGGAGCCATTCGGAATACCGGCGCGAGAGGTCCACCGCGGCGAACCAGGACAGCCCGCCGCGGGCCAGCCGATCCCTGCGGCCGGTCTCGCCGCAGTCGCCGGTCAGGGCGCGGTATTGCCCCGCGGTCAGTTCGTAGCGGGCTATGTAAAAGAAGCTCTCGCCGGGCGTCTCCCCCAGGAAGGCGCCGCGCAGGTAGGCCGTCCGCAGGTAGTCTGAGTAGCCGGTCTCTCGGCCGGACTGTCCGACTCGGAAACGGCGGTCGGCCAGCGGGTTGCCGGACTCGACCGGAACCACGACCTTCTGGAAGGCCATCGCGCCGCCGCAGGGCATCGGCAGCACCAGGTCCGCCGGTGTCCCCTCCTCTGCAGCGGGATCGTAGAGCGCAACAGGCCAGGCGATCTCGGCCATGGCCGGACCCGCGGCCGCAAGCCATAGCGCCGCGGTGCAGGCGGCGGCGCGGCTCATGTCTCTTCCCTCAGCACGGTGGCCGGATCGGTGGCGAGCGCCGCGCGTGCGGCGGCGAAGGAGGCGAGGCCCACGAAGCCCAGAACGGCGGTCGCGATGGTCACGCCCTGGCCGAACGACACCGACACCAGTCCGCCCCGGTCGGTCAGCCCGGTTTCGAAAAGCCGTTCGGCGAGAGCCCCGGTGACGAAGAACAGCAGGAACGACAGCGCCAGCCCCAACGCTGCCGTGACCAGCGCCTGGACAAGCGGAAACAGTGCCAGCAGATGCTGCGAGATGCCCAGAAGGCCGAGATTGGCAATTGTGCGCCGCTTGCGAATGACCTCGCCCCAGAACCCGAAGATCAGCGAGGCGGCAAGCCCCGTTCCCGCCACGGCCACGGTCAGCGCCAAAGCGAGCCCGAGGTTGCGCCCCAGCCCGAGCACAGACTCGACCTCGGCCGTCTTTGCCTGGGTCGTGACACCAAAGCGCGCCTCGATCCGCTCCTGCAGCGCAGAAAGGCTTTCGAGCTGGCGGGCGTAGACCCGCATCCCTTCGAAATCCACCTTGCGCGTCGATAGCGGCTTGCCCGCCTCGATGCCATGTTCGGGCAGGGCATAGGCGTCGTAGAACGCCTCGATCAGGTCGAGCGTCGCGATATCGGCCAGGATCACGCGCCCGCTCAGCCGGTCCTCGGGCAGGATCCCCGATACCGTCGCGCCGAGCACCAGCTGGCGCGGCCGCTCCTCGGCCTGGGTGAAGATCTCGACCGTGCTGCCAGGGCTCAGCGACAATTGCCGCGCCAGTGCGGCCGAGACCGCCACCTCGCCTTCCCCGAGGCCGGCCAGCGGCGCGAGCATCGGGTCGCCGTCGCCGCTTGGCGAGATGAGCGCCTCCTCTCGGCCGCGTCCGCCCGTCGCGCGTACGTTGACGTAATCGAACAGGCTCCGCGTCTTGAGCGTCGCGAACTGCACGTCGGGCCAGGTGCGCACCTCGTCGATATCGGCGTAGGAGAACGAGTTGTTCCCCGAGGTGTCGATCTGAAGCGTCGCCGGGTTGGCCAGCAGACGTCCCAACAGCGCGTCGTAGACGCCGTTCTTGACGCCGAACAGCACCAGCAGGGGCACGATCACGCCCGCCATTACCGCGACGTTGCAGACCAGGTAGACCCAGTCGCGGAACAGGGCCCGTATCGAGAGATGGATCAACAACCTCATGCCGCGTCCGCGCCGTCGGACAGGGGGTGCAGGCGGCTGACCGGGTGGCCGTGCGGGCGGTCGGGATCGAGCGCGAGCCGGTAGCGTGTCAGCGCGAAGCGGTCGAGCAGATCGAGGTCGTGCGAAGACACGATCACCGCGCTGCCGCTGGTGCCGGCTGCCTCGAAGAGCAACGCCATCGCGTCGGCGGCGTTGTCGGGGTCGAGCGCCGCGGTCGGCTCGTCAGCGATCACGAAGCGCGGCCGATGCGCCAGTGCCCGGGCGATGGCGGCGCGCTGCCGCTGGCCGATCGACAGCCGGTCCGGGCGCAGCCCCGCCACGCCGGCCAGCCCGAGCCGGTCGATCAGCGTCGTCACCCAGCCAGGGTCGGGACGACGGCAGATGCGCTGCGACAGTGCGACGTTCTCGGCCAGCGTCAGGAACGGCAACAGCCCGCCGGTCTGCGGCACGAAGCCGAAGAGCCGCCCGCGCAGCGGCGCGATTGCTGCGGGCCGTGACCAGAGAGCCGCGAGATCGTGCCTGGAACCGTCCTCGCCGCCGAGCGCGTAGCGCCCCCCGCCATCGGGACGGCGCAAGAGTCCCAGTACCTCTAGAAACATGGTCTTCCCGGTGCCCGAGGGGCCGGTCAGACCGACCGCCTCGCCCGGCCCGATGCGCAGCCGTGGCACCTCCAGGCGAAAGCCGCGCTCGCCATCCGTCAACGAAACCCCAAGCCCCGCGATGTCGATGGTGTCAGCCATGACCGGTCAGGGCAGGATGTCGAAGGGCATGGCGAAGACCTGCTCGCCATCGGGCGCGCCCTCGTAGAGCGCAGTCCATACGGTGGGATCATAGAGCCACTTGCGATACTGCGTCAGCTTCTGCCGCATCCCGTCGATGATTTCGCGCCGGATCATCGCGCTTTCTTCCCAGCGGCGCTGGTCGATCTGCAGGATCTGGCTGCGATAGGGCAGCCCCTCGAGGAACTCCAGCGCGCCCCCCAGCGTGTCGCGATCCGCCGCCACCTGCATCTTCGGATCGCGCGCCATGATCGCGATGGATTCCTGCACCTGCCGGAAGAAACTGCTGGCATCCTCCTCGCTGCGCAGCTGTTCGGCCAACGCCACGATGTTCTCCAGCACGCTGGCCATGGTGGCCATCTCGTTCTTGGTGATCAGCAACCGCGGCTCGATGGCGAAGTCCCGCGGCGCCTCGGCGGCACGTTCGGTCACCCAGCCCTCGATCACGTCCGGCGCCTTGGTGCCCTCCCGTGCGCCCAGGTAGGCCAACCGCATCGCCCGGCCCAGGAAGTCGAGATCCTCGTCGCGTTGGTCGGGCGGGATCACCTCGGCCTGTCCCAGCGCCGTGCGGACATGGTCGGTCAGCGCAGTGACGAGCGCGGTCACGGTCGCCTCGAACGCTTCTTCCGATCCGCCCTCGATGGGGTAGTAGAATTGCCGCCCGGCAAAGCGCGACAACTGGCGGTACTTGTCGGCCGCATAGGCATGGTTCCCGGTGCCTGAATCGGTCTTTAGATGCAGGGTCATGATGACGACACGCCGGCCTTCGGCATCGCGCTGGATCTCCATCGGGCCGATCTTCGAACGGGCGTTCGGATCGCGCGGATCCTTCGGCCCGGCGTCGGTGACGAGGATCACGTAGCGCCCGTCGAACGGGTCGCCATCTGCCGCGCGGTCCCAGTCGGTCTTGGCGATGGCGTCCTCGACACCGGCCAGGCTGTCCTCGTTGAAGCCGGGCGAGCTGACCGTGGCGACGTCGGTGTTGTCGATGGCCTCGAGTACCGGCAACTGGTTCACCCGCCGGTCGAGCGGGATGATGGTCTTCGTGCGATAGCCAAGCCCCGGCGCGGCCTCGGGGTTGTCGCGGAACGCCTCGATGCCGAAATTGATCCGCTCCCCGATATCCGTGCCGTTGATGTCGAAGATGATCCGTGCCAGGGCCTTGCGGGTTCGCTCGATATAGGGGCGCATCGACTTCGTGGTGTCGAACACGAAAACGACGCCCGCGTCGAAATCGCCCGCGGGGGCAACGATGGATTGTGCCTCCCGCTCGGGCAGGTCGTCCTCCAGCGGCAGGGAGGCCACTTTCAGCAGAAGGTTCGGGTCGTAGGTCATCGGGTGCAGGTCCTCGACGAAATCGAGGATCGGCATGAGGTAGAACTCGTCGCGGATGTTCACGTAGTTCTCGGGTTCGATGGCCACGATCCCGTCCTCGGGCGCCAGCAGGCCGGTCTCTGCCTTCTCGACGAGGCGGCGCTGGAGGTCGACCAGCGCCTCGTCTTCCATGAAGGCGCGCAGCCCCGCTTCGGTCTGGAACAGCAGCGACCGCGCCCGGTCGGCGGAGTTGGTGAAGGCCGCGACGATGTTCTGTTTCCAGGGCACCACGGTCGCGGCGGCGACCCAGCCTTCGGGCTCGGCGAAGGCCGAGGGGCCGACCTGAATCCAATCGCCCTCGCGGGCGAAGACGTAGAGCGGCTGGAACGCCGGATAGCGGCTGGCGACGGGCTGTTCCGGTGCGGGGTGCAGTGCCGCGCCCGGCCGAGTCAGCACCCGCTGGTAGACCGTCGACGTGCCCTCCAGAAGCAGAGGTCGTGCCTCGGCGGCGGGCGCGGCGACAGCCAGGGCCAGAACGGCCGCGCCGAGGGCATTGCGGATCGCGGCGATCATTGCGGGCAAAACTCCTCGGCGGCGTTCTTGGACAGGGTATCGGTTGCCGCGCGCAACTCGGCGCAAAGCTGGCCAAGCCGCTCGGCGGCCGCGGCGCTGCCCGCGGCGCGGGCGCGCGCATAATACTCGGCGGCCCGCGGCGGGCTTGGCGTCAGGCTGAGACCGATCTCGGCCTCGACCGGGTCGTCGTTCAGCACGTCGTCGTAAATCTGGCCAAAGAGGTAAAGTGCTTCTGCGTCGCCGGCCTCTGCTCCGTTCTCGAGGGCGGCCAGTGCACGCTCGGGGCCGACCGCACCGGCACAGCGGCTCATCAGCGCCCGGCCTTCGCCGAAGGTCATCGTGGCAAGCGCGGCGAGCGCCTCGTCCCCGCAGGGCGCGGGCTCCTCGGCGGCGACCGGCATCGGCGCCGGCGGCGTGGCCGGGGCAGGGGCAGGACCGGACATCAGGAACCAGGCCGCCACGCCCCCGCCGAGCAAAAGCACCAGCGCGGCAAGCCCCGCGATCAGCGGCAGGCGCGACCGCGTCGGCGGGTCCGCAGCGGGCTCGGCCGGGGCGGGCGCCGGCGTCGTCTCTTGCGGCGCCTCGGCCTGTAGCTTGCCCACGAGGTTGTCCTTGGGTGCCGAAGGCCCGGCCCGCGACACCGCCAGGCCGCCGATACGTGCCGCGCCGGGTAGCGGGACCACGTCGTCCGGCCAGTCGACCGCGGCCTCGACCCCGTTCACACGGAGCTTGACGGCGGCGTATTCCTCGATCTGGTTTACGATCTCCGGGCCGACGATCAGCCTGGCCCGGCCGCCCTCGTGCACCACGGCATAGGGGCCGAACTCCACGCGGTCCGACTGCCAGCCATCGGCGCCGAGGAAGCGCTCGGAGAATGCATCGTAGACCGAGACCGTCGCTTCGGTCTCGGGCAGCGCCTCGGCGGCGGCCGAGAGTTCGGCATGGCCGCCGTCTGGGCGGGTCGGATCGGGGCGGACCTGGATCGTCACCGGTTACATTCCTTCCTGGCCGAACTGTTGCAGGATCTCGCCCAGCCGCAGGTTCTGTTCGACATTGACCTGTCCCGCCCCGGAATCCTTGGCGTTGGCGACGAACATGCCGTCCAGCGCGAAAACCCAGTCGGTCCAGTACTCCTCGGAGGTGGGCCGCGGGTCGACCGGCAGACCATCGGCATCGTCCGCACCCGGGCGCGCCTTGAACACCGGCCGGGTGCCGCCACCGGGCAGCTCGACCATGGCGCGCTCGTCCCCGGGAAGATAGTCGTTGCCAAGATGCGAGACGAAGCGGTTGATGTGCTCGGCGCAGACGATGGCGGCGGGCTCGGCCTGCTTGTCCACGGTCAGTCCGAAGCTGATCGCCTTGAGCTGGTCCTTGATCCGGTCCACCACGCCGATGCGGCGCAGCGCATGGGTCAGTTCGGCGTTGAGATTGGCGACCGAACTCTGGGTCAGGCCGAAATGCTCGATCGTCTCGGCATCGTCGCGGAACCGTTTCAGGCCCTCGATCCAAACCTCGACCGAGCTTTCGGCCTGGAAGGTCTCGGCCGTCATCGTGCGGATATCGGGGCGCGGCGCGGGCTGGTCCGCCGCCCCGGACGCGGCCTCGGCCTCGGCGGCGGGGGGCGGGGC
>JBNGDM010000033.1:0-17945 GCA_049975105.1 Rhodovulum sp.
CGCTGCACGTGGGCGCGCGGCGCGCGCCGGCCTATGCGGGCATCGTCGGCTTTTCGGGGCGGCTGCTGGCGCCCGAATTGCTCGAGGACGAGATGGTTGCGCGCCCCCCCGTTCTGCTGGTCCATGGCGATGCCGACGACGTGGTCCCGCCCGAGGCCCTGCCCGAGGCGGGCAACGCGCTGAGTGCGGCGGGCTTCGACGTCTATGCCCATATCATGAAGGGCACCGGCCACGGTATCGCCCCCGACGGCCTGTCGGTGGCGTTGGCCTTCATGCGTGAACGTCTGGGCATTCTGCCCGGCTGATCCGCTGCCGGGCAGACATCGAAGGCGCCGCCGACCATGCCCCACGATCACGCCCATGCCCATCTCGACCCCGCCAGCGGCGACCGCCGGGTGTCCCTCGCGATCTGGGCGAACGGCCTTTTGACGCTGGCGCAGATCGCGGGCGGGCTGGCCTCGGGCAGCCTCGCGCTGATCGCCGACGCGGTGCACAATTTCTCGGACATGGCCTCCCTGGTCATCGCCTATGGCGCGCGCAAGCTGGCGCGGCGGCCCGCGGACGCGGAGATGACCTTCGGCTATGGCCGGATCGAGATCGTCGCCGCGCTGATCAACTACACCACGCTGGTCCTGGTTGGGCTGTTCCTGATCTACGAAGGCGCCATGCGGATCGTGGACCCGCCCGAGGTCGGCGGCTGGACCGTTGTCATCGTGGCCGGCGTCGCGCTCGCCGTGGATGCGCTGACCGCCGCGCTGACATGGTCGATGCAAAGGCACAGCGTGAACATCCGCGCGCTGTTCCTGCACAACCTGTCGGACGCGCTGGCCTCGGTCGCGGTGATGGTGGGCGGCGCGCTGATCCTGCTCTATGACTGGCGCCTGGTCGACCCGCTGGTGACCATCGGCATCGCGCTTTACATCCTTTACCTTGCCCTGTCCGAGATCGGCGGACCGATCCGCACCCTGATGCTGGGCAGCCCCGACCATATCGAAAACGCCGAGGTGATCGCGGCGCTCTGCGCGGTCGAGGGCGTGGCAGGCGTCCACCACGTGCATTTCTGGCAGATGCAGGAACATGCGGCGGCGCTCGACTGCCACGTGGTACTGACCGAGGCGGGCTGGCCTGCGCAAGAGACGGTGAAGGCCGCGATCAAGGCCATGCTGGCCGACCGCTTCGGGATCGGCCACTCGACGCTGGAATTCGAACATGTCGACCGCGCTCATGACGGTGCGGCGCTCTATGGCTGCCATGACGGACCGCTCGGCGGCGGCGCGTAACGCTTGCGCGCGGGGGTGGGCTGCTGCCATACCGGGGGCATGGCACGCGCCGCGAAGCATCCAGACCCAAGCCCAAGCCTGCGCATCCGGATCGTGTTCGGGGCCGAAGCGATGCTGGGCCCCGGCAAGGCCGACCTGCTGGAGAAGATCCGCGAAACCGGATCCATTTCCGCGGCGGGCCGCGCCATGTCGATGAGCTACAAGCGCGCCTGGTCACTGGTCGAAGAGATGAACAACGCCTTCCGCGAGCCTCTGGTCGACAGCACGCGGGGCGGGGCGCGCGGCGGGGGCGCGCGCCTGACCGAGGCCGGTGAAACCGTGCTGGCCAATTACCGCAAGCTCGAGGAAATCACCGCAAAGGCCGGGGCCGCGCGGATCGGAACGATCCAGTCGATGCTCAGGGATATGTCCGAAGGAAAATAACGCTTGCCCGATCGTTGGTGCGCTGCGATATGTTTTTCTGACCATAACCAGCAAAGGCCGCCCCCGATGCCTGTCCGCCCGTTCCTGTCCCGTACCGCTTCCCTGGCCCTTGCCATGACCATCGCGCTTTTCCCCCTTCAGGCCGCTGCCGACGATGTCACCGTCTTCGCCGCCGCCAGCCTCGCCAACGCCATGGCCGAGATCGAAACCGGGTTCGAGGCCGCGACCGGGCATGACCTGACCGTGTCGCTGGCCGCCTCCTCGGCGCTGGCGCGGCAAATCCAGCAGGGCGCACCCGCCGATATCTTCATCTCGGCCAACCCGGGCTGGATGGACGCGCTCGAGGCCGACGGGCTGGTCGAACCCGGCACGCTCCGCGACCTTCTCTCCAACGCGATCGTCCTGATCGCCCATGATGCCGACACCACCCCGGTCGAGATCGCCCCGGATCTCGACCTTGCGGGCCTTCTGGGCGAGGGGCGCCTGGCCATGGCGCTGGTCGACGCGGTGCCCGCCGGCATCTATGGCAAGGCCGCGCTCGACAGCCTGGGACTGTGGAACCAGGTCGCCCCGCAGGTCGCGCAAACCGACAACGTGCGCGCCGCGCTGGCGCTGGTGGCCGCCGGCGAGGCGCCGCTGGGCATCGTCTACGCCACGGATGCGACGGCCGAACCGCGCGTCGCCGTGATCGGCACCTTCCCTGCCGACAGCCATCCGCCCATCGTCTATCCGGCCGCCGACCTGGCCAACCGCGATAGCGCGGCCGAGGCGGCGTTCATGGCCTACCTGACCGGCCCCGAGGCGCGCGCCGCCTTCGAACGGCAGGGTTTCACCCTGCTGGCGGAGTAGGCGCTTGGGCGACTGGCTTGGCCCCGAGGAATGGCAGGCGGTGGCGCTGTCGCTGCGCGTGTCGTTCTGGGCCACGCTGGTCAGCCTGCCTTTGGGGGTTTTCACGGCCTACGCGCTGGCGCGCTGGACATTCCCGGGCCGGCAGTTGCTGAACGGCATCGTGCATTTGCCGCTGATCCTGCCGCCGGTGGTCACGGGCTACCTGTTGCTTCTGACCTTCGGGACCAAGGGGCCGGTGGGCGGCGTTCTGGCCGATCTCGGCATCGTCTTCGCTTTCCGCTGGACGGGGGCCGCGCTGGCCGCGGGCGTCATGGCCTTTCCGCTGATGGTCCGCGCGATCCGCCTGTCGATCGAGGCGGTGGACCCGAAACTCGAACAGGCGGGGGCGACGCTGGGGGCCTCGCCGCTCTGGGTGTTCCTGACCGTGACCCTGCCGATGATCCTGCCGGGCATCGTCGCGGGCGCGATCCTGGCCTTCGCCAAGGCGATGGGCGAATTCGGCGCGACGATCACCTTCGTGTCGAACATCCCCGGCCAGACCCGCACCGTCCCGTCGGCGATCTATGCCTTCCTGCAGGTGCCCGGCGGCGAAGGCTCGGCGATGCGGCTGGTCCTGGTGTCGGTCGCCGTGGCGATGGCCGCGCTGCTGCTGTCCGAGGTGATCGGGCGCCGGGTTGCGGCGCGTGTGGGGGGGCGCTGATGCTTCAGGTCACGTTGCGCCATGCCTTCCCGGGGTTCGCACTGGACGTGCGCTTCGAGGCGCCGCCGGGGGTGACGGTGCTGTTCGGCCGGTCTGGCTCGGGCAAGACGACCATCGTCAATGCTGTCGCCGGCCTGTTGCGCCCCGACGAGGGCCGCATCGCTGCGGGCGACTGGGTTCTGCTGGACACCGCCCGCGGCCGGCGCCTGCCGACGCATCGCCGCAGGCTGGGCTACATCTTCCAGGAGGGGCGGCTCTTCCCGCACCTGACGGTGCGCCAGAACCTGCTGTTCGGCCGCTGGTTCGCGCCCAAGGGCGCCCCGCGCGAGGATATGGGCCATGTCGTCGATCTGCTGGGCATCGGTCATTTGCTCGACCGCCGCCCCGGCGCGCTGTCGGGGGGCGAGAAACAACGCGTCGCGATCGGGCGCGCGCTGTTGTCCGCGCCGCGCCTGATCCTGGCCGACGAACCGCTCGCCGCGCTCGACGAGAACCGCAAGGCCGAGATCCTGCCCTATTTCGAACGGCTGCGCGACGAGGTCTCGGTGCCGATCCTGTATGTCAGCCACTCGGCCTACGAGGTGGCGCGGCTTGCCACCACCGTGGTGGCGCTGGAGGCGGGGCGCGTCGTCCGCCAGGGCCCCGCGGCCGAGGTGCTGGGCGACCCTTCGGTAACGCCGGCGGGCGCGCGCGAGGCGGGCGCGGTGATCGAGGCGCGGGTGGTGGCGCACCATGCCGACGGGCTGACCGAGCTCGCGGCGGCGGGCATTCCCCTGTTCCTCCCGCACCTCGACCGGGCGCCGGGCAGCGCCGTGCGGGTGCGCATCGCCGCCCATGACGTTCTGCTGGCCCGGACGCGGCCAGAGGGGATATCGGCGCTGAACATCCTGCCCGGCACGGTGCGCGAGATCCGCGCAGGCGGGGGCGGCGGCGCGATGGTGGCGCTGGACACACCCGCGGGCCGGGTGCTCGCGCGCATCACCCTCCGGTCCGCCGAGGCTCTGGGGCTTGTGCCGGGGCTGGCCGTGCATGCGGTGGTCAAGACCGTCTCGGTCGCGCCGCAGGACGTGGGCGGTCGCGCCTGACGCGCTCGTTAGACCGGCGGTGCCGCTCGACAGGTGTGCCAGGGTCTGGATCGGCCCCGCCCGGCGCTGTGGAGGACAGGGCGGGGGGCGGTAGCCCGCGCCCGCCGCCCTGGCGCGCGGTCCCGGCCGGGGTTCTGGGCGGCGCCGGTCAGCGCCGCGCGCGCGATTTTCAGCGCGACAAGAGGTCGGGCAGTGTGGCGCGCAGCCGCGCCATCCCGCCCGGCCGCCAGCCAAGCGCGCGCGCCCGGTCGGTGCGCATCGCGCTGACCGGGCGGTCGCTGGCAGGGGGCAGGGGGTGGCCGATCCCCGCGGCCTCGGCCACCAGCGCCAGCAGGTCTCGCCGGTCCAGCAGGATATCCGACAGGTTCACCGCCCGCCCCGAAACCGCGTTCGCGGGGGCCTGCCGCAGCAATCGTACCGCGGCGGCGATGTCCGCGCCATGCACTTCCGTGCCGCGCCGGGGCGCGACGGGTCGGCCCGCGCGGAAATCCTCGAACAGCCCCGCCCATTTGTGCCGCTGCCCCGGCCCCGCCGGGCCGTAAACCCCCGTCGCCCGAAGCGCCACCGTCACGAAGCCCTCGGTAGCCAGCCCGAACAGCGCGTCCTCGGCCCGCGCCTTCACCTCGCCATACAGCGTGTCGGGCCGGGGCGGCATCTCCTCGCGCAACGCGGTGCCGGGCGGGTAGGCGCCATAGACCGCGCGCGACGACAGGAACAGCACTTGCCCGACGCCCGCCTCCCGCGCCGCCTCGAACAGCGCGACGGACCCCGCCAGGTTCGCCCGCACGAACCCCTCGGGGTCGTCGCCCTCGCCCCCGCGATAGCGCCCCGGCAGATGGGAAAAGGCGCAGTGGATCACCGCCGCCTGGCCCGACAGGTCGGGCCGGTCGCCCAACGCATAGGGCAGGTGCCGGACGGGACCGGAAAAGAACCCCGGCGCGGGCGGCTGCCGCGTCAGCACCGTCACAGGCTCTCCGCGCGCCAGCGCCTCTTCGACGAAGAACCGCCCGACCAGCCCGGTCGCCCCGGTGACGGCCAGGCTCATGGCGTGGGGCCGGGCAGGGTGGCGGGGTCGGGAATATCCGTGCCCCGCTCATAGGCCCGCCACAGCTCGATCAGCGGGCGCAGTTGGTCGGCCTTGGCATGGTCCTGCCACGGTTTCTCATACTGGAAATGCAGAACCCGGATCGCCGACCAATCCCACAGCGCGGGCAGGTTCATCCACACGTATTGCAGCATGTTGTCGAACACCGGCAGGCCGTGCCACTCGGGGAACCACTCTTGCAGGAATGTCTGGTCGGTCCGCCGCCAGAACGCGCCCGGCGCATCCAGCCGCGCCAGCATCCGGTGATACGTCTCGGGATGTGGCCGCGCGGTGAATACCCCGGAATTCATCCGGTGGAAATCGGCGAGACTTTCATAGACGTTGGGCGCCGCGCAGAACTCGGGGTAATGGAACAGCCGGTCGATGGGCTTCAGCACCAGCGTATCGGCATCCAGGAACACCACCCGCTCGTAATCCAGCTGCCACAGCCGCAGCTTGCAGAAATTGTCGAGCGGTGTGTGAAAGGCCGGTTTCTCGCCCTTGGTGAAGGGCGCGACCCCGTGCAGCCGGTCCCGCGCATGTGCGGTGTTGAACGCGTCCGACAGCGGCAGCAGGTCCACCTCGACCAGCCGCGCGCCCAGATCGGTCAGGGGCGCGAGACACGCCTCGGGCACGCCTCCCGTGTGCATCACGCACAGGTCTGCGGGTGTGCGCGTCACCTGAAGAGAGCGCAGTAAAGCCTTGGCTCCCAACGCAAAATCCGCGTTGGTGACCAGCGTGACATAGGCGAAGGGCCCGCCCGCCGGGCGCGCGGGCCGCACGCCCCGGCTCACGACACGGACTTGAGCGATTTACCCTCGACATCGCGCACCACGCGGGTGCCGATATCGCGGGTCCAGGCGGACACGCAGGGCACGCGGCTTCGGTCGACGCGGTGGGCGAACTTGCGCGCGATCTCGACCACCTCGGTCAACAGCCCCTCTTCCAGCGTGATCGGGTCGAGGCCGAGCTCGAGGAAATGGTCGTTCTTGACGATCAACTCGTTTTCGGCGGCTTCCTTGCGCGGGTTCGGCAGATAGGCGATCTGCGCGCCGGTCAGTTTCGCCACCAGTTCGGCCAGGTCGCGCACCCGGTGCGTTTCCGTCATCTGGTTGAAGATCTTGACCCGCTCGCCCGCCTCGGGGGCATCCCCCAGCGCCAGTTCGATGCAGCGCACCGTGTCCTGGATGTGGATGAAGGCCCGCGTCTGCCCGCCGGTGCCATGCACCGTCAGCGGGTAGTCGATGGCGGCCTGCGCGAGGAACCGGTTCAGCACCGTGCCGTAATCGCCGTCATAGTCGAAGCGGTTGACCAGTTGCTCGTGGCGCTTGGTCTGGTCGGTATTGGTGCCCCAGACGATGCCCTGGTGCAGGTCGGTGATGCGCAGCCCGTCGTTTTGGGCGTAGAACTGGAACAGGATCTGATCGAGGCTCTTGGTCATGTGATAGACCGAGCCGGGCCGCGTGGGATAGAGGATCTCCATTCCCTTGGGGCCCTCGGGCGTGCCGATCTCGACATCCAGGTAGCCCTCGGGGATCGGCGCGCCGACGCTGGAATAGCCGTAGACGCCCATCGTCCCCAGGTGCACCAGGTGCGCGTCGATGCCGGTTTCCACAAGCGCCACCAGAAGGTTGTGGGTCGCGTTGATGTTGTTGTCGACGGTGTAGATCTTGTGCCGCTCCGAGATCATCGAATAGGGCGCGGCGCGCTGCTCGGCGAAATGGATCACCGCGTCGGGGCGTTCCTCGGCCAACCAATCGCGCAGCCGGTAATATTCCTTCGCCAGGTCGATCAGGTGGAAATGGATCTGCTCGCCCGTCAGATCCTTCCAGATCCGGCAGCGTTCCTGGATCGAATCCATCGGCGTCAGCGACTGCACGCCCAGTTCGGTGTCGATCCAGCGCCGCGAAAGGTTGTCGATGATGTGGACCTCGTGGCCGAGGTTGGACAGGTGCAGCGAGGTGGGCCAGCCGCAGAAACCGTCGCCGCCGAGTACCGCAATCTTCATCGACATCTCCTTTCGGAACAAGGGCGCGGGCCTTCAGACATGCCCATGCCCGTTTCAATCGTGGCAGCCTTTTCGCGGTTTCTCTTGAAGCTTTTATGTCGCCGCCACCCAAGACCGGAATTCAGCCACAGATGACCGCGCGTTTCCACCCCCGCGGGGGCTGCGACGCAGTGACCCGGATTAAAACGGTTATAAGTTGTTTCACCGATGCAGGTTTCGTTTTATGTATACCTTAGAATACATGAGTCGCGCAGAGCCGCGCGGCGGGAGGGACCGACATGCGCAGATTTGGACTGCGGGCGGCGGGGTTGGCCGCGATCATCGGGCTGGGGGGCGCATTCGGCGCGGCCGCGCAGGACAGCGCCCCGCAGATTTCCGAAAGCACCACGGATCATTCCAAGCTCAAGGAATTGCAGAAGGATTTCGCCTCCGGTCCCGAAGTGACGGAGGCCTGCCTGTCCTGCCACACCGAGGCCGCGACGCAGGTCAAGCACTCGGTCCACTGGAAATGGGAATTCGAGAACCCCTCGACCGGCCAGCTTCTGGGCAAAAGCCACGTGGTCAACTCGTTCTGCGGCAACGTCGCCTCGAACGAGCCGCGCTGCACCTCCTGCCACACGGGCTATGGCTGGACCGACATGAGCGAGCCTCCGCCGGCCCAGGACGCCGCGGTCGACTGCCTGGTCTGCCATGACAATTCGGGCCAATACACCAAGCTCGCAACCGGCGCGGGCCATCCGCCGCTGGAGGCCAAGGGCAAGACCATCACCGGGGCCGATGCCTGGGTCGTCGATCTCAAGAAAGCCGCGCAAAGCGTGGGCGAACCCCAGCGCGAGAATTGCGGGTCCTGTCATTTCTACGGCGGCGGCGGCGACAACGTGAAACACGGCGATTTGTCGTCGGTGCTGTATCACCCGCCGCTTGATGTCGACGTCCACATGTCGCCGGACGGCGAGAATTTTACCTGCGAGACCTGCCACCATTCCGACAAGCACGTCTTCGCCGGCTCGCGCTATGACGTGCAGGCGATGGACCTCGACGGCACCGGCAAGCCCGGCATGATGCGCAAGGATGTCGCCACCTGCGAAAGCTGCCACGGCAACGCCCCGCATGACGCGTTCTCGGTCACCGGCATCAAGCTGAACGACCATGTCGACCGCGTTGCCTGCCAGACCTGCCACATCCCCAGCTTTGCCCGCGGCGGCATCGCCACCAAGACGCGGTGGGACTGGTCCACCGCCGGCAAGATGGACGAACACGGCCAACCGCTGCACCTGAACGAGTACACCCAGGGCGACGGCAAGGAACTGCACACCTACCTCGCCACCAAGGGCGATTTCGAATACGGCGAGAATGTCGTGCCCTATTACGCCTGGTTCAACGGCCAGGTCGAATACACCGCCACCGACCAGGTCATCGACCCGACCGAGGTGGTCGAGATCAACCGCATCGAGGGCAGCCCCGATGACGGCCGCTCGCGGATCTGGCCGTTCAAGCGGATGGAAGGGCGCCAGGCCTATGACTCCGGCCTGAACCACCTCGTCTATTCCAACGTCTGGGGTCCGACCACCGACACCGCCTTCTGGACCAATTTCGACTGGTCCAAGGCGATCGAGGCCGGGATGAAGGCCGCGGGGGCCGAGTATTCGGGCGAATACGGATTCATCGACACCTACATGTACTGGCCGATCACCCACATGGTGGCCCCGGCCGAGGACGCGGTCGCCTGCCGCGAATGCCACGCCCAGGACGGGCGAATGGCGGGCCTTGCGGGCGTCTACATGCCCGGCTCCAACCCCACCAGCCGCGGCGCGCTGATCGGTATCGCCTTCTTCCTGGCGATGGCCTCGGGCGTGCTGCTGCACACGGTGATCCGGGTCGTGGCCCGCGGCGGAAAGGGAGGGACGAACCATGACTGACCAGACCACGAAACCCCCGGCCCCGTTCGAGCGCGGCCTCACCCCGTGCCCCGACTGCGCCGAGCGCGAGGTGATGATCTACCCCCGGTTCGAGCGGCTCTGGCACTGGAGCCAAGCCGCCTCGATCATGATCCTGATGTTCACCGGGCTTGCCATGAACGGGTTCCACACCCTCATCAGCTTCGAACTGGCCGTGCGCCTGCACACCCTGGTCGCGCTGGCGCTTTTGCTGCTCTGGGTTTTCGCCACGTTCTGGCTGTTCACCACGGGCAACTACAAGGTGTTCCTTCCGCGGGTCGTCGGTCTGGTCACGGTGGCGCGCTACTATGCCTTCGGCGTGTTCAAGGGCGAACATCACCCCTACCAGAAAAGCCTCGGACAGCGGCTCAACCCGCTGCAGGCGCTGGCCTATGCCGCGCTCAAGACGGTGATCTTCCCGCTGGTCTGGGGCACGGGGCTGGTCTACCTGACCTATAATTTCTGGGAAACGCTGCCCAACGCGCCCTTCCTCCTGGAAGTCGTGGCCAATATCCACCTCGCCGTGGCATGGTTTGTTGCGGGCTTCGTGGTGCTGCACATCTACCTGCTGACCATCGGCCATTCCTTCCGCGAGGGGGTCCGCCCCATGGTCGTCGGCACCGAGACGGTCGCCCTGACGCCCGAGCAGGAGGCCTATCTGGAACGCCACGAAACCTGGCGGCTGGTCGACTAGCCACACCCGCCTGCCATGTGCCCCTTGCCGCGGCGCGCCTCAACGGGCGCGCCGCGTGTCATTGGGGCAGGGGCGCCGCCCGTCCGGGTAAGGGGCGGGCCAAACGGAAAAGGCGCCCGCGATGGGGCGCCTTTTCCGATGGTCTCGCGGCGGTGCCGATCGGGGGGTCAGGCCCCCCAGCTGCGCACCGGGCCGCAATCCATGTGCACGAAGTTCGACTTGGAATAGCGCCCGACGCCGCCCGCGTGGCACGCGCCCGCGGCCTTGGCCATCTGACCCACCGACCGGCTTTTCAGCCGCAGGTCGGCCGCCTGGCCCTTCATGTGCAGCGAATTCTTGGCCACGCCCCGCGACCGCGACCGCAGCATCGCGTTGGTCTGCGGGCTGCGATAGCCCGACAACAGCATGTAGGGTTCATCGACATCCAGCAGGCCGTGGGCTGCCGCCATGATATCGATATTGCGCACATCGATCGAGATTACCGAATCCGTGCGCCAGTCGCGCATGAAATGGTTGATCTCCTTTATGGCGTCCTTGATGTAATCGCCCTCGATCCAGTAGATCGTGTCGATGCTTTCGCCCGTGCGCCCGGAATACATCCGGATCCGGCGAATGTCGCCCGCCCCTCGAAGAAGGCCGAACGCGTTTGCAAAGGTCGGTGCAGCCGCAACAGTGGTCGCCGCGAACGCAGTCAGGAGACCGCGGCGCGAGATGCCGGTAGTGGTCATGTTCATTATGTCTCCGCCCGCCCCAGTTTCGTTCCAATGCCGCGATTTCACGGCGTTTTTTGCCTCAGACCGACGGTGCCGGCCTGCAGCGTCTATCGCACATTCGCCGTTTTCGGCCAAGGCTCGATTCGCCGCATAAGGGGCGCCCCAGCGGAAACCGGCAAGAACTTGCTCATTTTTGCGTCTTACGGTGATTTTCGGCCGACGCTGATTTCCTGCAACAGCGCCGGCCGGATCGGCGGCGATTTGCCGATTTGTTTGTGGACAGGGGGCGTGGATTGGCCGATGCTCGGCTTCGTGCTCGCGACCGGAAAGCCTGACGGGGAAAAGGGTTGATGCAATTTCTTGATCTGCGCCGCGGCCTTCTGGCCGGTGCCGCGGCGATCGTGCTGGGTCTGACCGCCCCCGCGCCCGCCGATGCGGCGATGGAACTGACCGCGTTTCGCCAGGCCGTGGCCGAGGCGGCGTCGCAGGACGACGCCATCGCCTCCTTCTACCGTGGCCGAGACTATGCCCCGTTCTGGACCTCCGCCGAGGCGGCCGAACGCCGCACGGCGCTGCTGACTGCGCTGTCGCACGCCGCCGATCACGGTTTGCCCGCGGACCGCTACGACGCCCGCGCGCTGATCGACCGCTTCCGCGCCGCCCGTACTCTGCGTGATATCGGCCGGGCAGAGGTCGAGGCGACGCGGATGTTCCTGGCCTATGCCCATGACGTCAGTTCCGGCGTGCTGGACCCGCGCCGGGTGGTCGGCGACATCAAGCGCGACGTCGCGCGCCCCGACCCCGCGGACCTGCTGTCCGGCATCGCCGCCGCACCCAACCCCGGCGCCTATCTGCGCGGCCTCGCCCCCCGCAGCCCCGAATACGCCCGCCTCATGCGCGCCAAGCTGCGGCTGGAGACCACCGTTGCCCGAGGCGGCTGGGGCGCGCCGGTGCCGCGCGGCACGCTGCGCCCGGGCCAGTCCGGCGCCGCCGTCGTTGCGCTTCGCAACCGCATGATTTCGATGGGTTATCTCACCCGCAGCGCGACCGCCACCTATGACGCTGCGCTGCAAAAGGCGGTCCAGGCCTTCCAGCTCGATCACGGGCTGCAGGCCGACGGCGTGGCCGGCACCGGCACCGTGGACGAGATCAACGTCTCGGCCCGGGACCGTCTGAAATCCGTTCTCGTCGCGATGGAGCGCGAGCGTTGGCTGGGCAACGACCGGGGCGACCGGCACGTGCTGGTCAACATCACCGATTTCCATGCCCGCATCATCGAAGAGGGCGAAACCGTGTTCCAGACCCGCTCCGTCGTGGGCAAGAACCGCTCGGATCAGCGCACGCCGGAATTCTCGGACGTGATGGAGCACATGGTGATCAACCCCACCTGGAACGTGCCCCGGTCGATCGCGGTCAAGGAATACCTTCCCAAGATGCAGGCCAATCCGAACGCGCACGGCTATCTGCAACTGGTCGACGGGCGCGGCCGGGTGGTCAGCCGGGGCGCAATCGACTTTTCCCGTTACAACGCGCGCAATTTTCCCTTTGATCTGAAACAGCCGCCGTCTACGCGCAACGCGCTGGGGCTGGTCAAGTTCATGTTCCCCAACCCCTACAACATCTACCTGCACGACACGCCGTCTAAATCCCTGTTCGACCGCGAGGTGCGCACGTTCAGCCACGGCTGCATCCGGCTGGGCGACCCGTTCGATTTCGCCTATGCGCTGCTGGCCAAGCAGACCGACGATCCCAAGGGGTTCTTCGCGGAAAAGCTGGCCACCCGGCGCGAGACGCGGGTCGATCTCGTGCGCCCGCTGCCTGTCCACATCATCTACCGCACCGCGGTGACCGACCCCAAGGGCCACATGCAGTATCGCCGCGACGTCTATGGCCGTGACGCGGCGATATTCGATGCGCTGCAGGCCGCCGGGGTGGCGCTCGCCCCGGTTCGGGGGTAAACCCCGGCCCCAGAACAGGCCGTGCGGGACACATCCCTGCGGCCAAGGGCAGGGGGCCGGCATGGCGTTCACACTCGATGAGATCGCGACCGCGCTGGGGGCGCGTGTCGAGGGCGACGGCGCGCTGCGCATCGCCCGCGCCGCCGAACCCGCCGAGGCCGGCCCCGATGCGCTGGCGCTTGCGATGCAGCCGAAATACGCGGACGGTCTGGCGCAGGGGGCGGCGCAGGCCGCGCTCCTGTGGGACGGAGCCGATTGGCGGGCGCTGGGTCTGCGGGCCGCGCTGTTCGTGCCGCGGCCCCGTTACGCGATGTCGGGTCTCACCCGGCTGATGGACCCGGGCCCCGAGATCGCGCCGGGCATCCATCCCACCGCCGTCATCGATCCCACCGCCGAGATCGGGGCGGACGCAGCCATCGGCCCGCTGGTGGTGATCGGTCCGCGCACGACCGTCGGCCCCCGCGCCAGGATCGCCGCCCAGGCCATCGTCGCCGAGGAGGCGCGCATCGGCGCGGACGCGCTGATCCTTCACGGCGTCAAGATCGGCGCGCGGGTCACGCTGGGCGACCGGGTGATCGTGCAGCCCGGCGCGGTGATCGGCGCGGATGGCTTTTCCTTCGTCACGCCGGAAAAATCCGCCGTCGAGAATGTCCGCGAAAGCCTGGGCGATGCCGGCGCGGCGGGCGCTCAAAGCTGGACGCGGATACATTCTTTGGGCGCCGTAACCATCGGGAACGATGTCGAAATCGGCGCCAACACCTGCATCGACCGGGGCACGATCCGCGACACAAGGATCGGCGCGGGCACCAAGCTGGATAACCTCGTCCATGTCGGCCACAACGTCGAGATCGGGTGCGATTGCCTGCTGTGCGGGCAGGTCGGCATCGCGGGGTCCGTGCGGATCGGCGACCGGGTGGTTTTCGCCGGCCAGGTCGGCGTCAACGACAACATCTTCGTCGGCGACGACGTGATCGCGGGTGGGGCGACCAAGATCTTCACCAACGCGCCGTCGGGCCGGGTGCTTTTGGGCTATCCGGCGATGAAGATGGAAACCCATGTCGAGGCCTACAAGGGCCTTCGCCGGCTGCCGCGGCTTTTCGCGCAGGTGGCCGAGTTACAAAAAGCGGTTTCAAAGCTTCGGCAGAGCGACTAAATCCTCGCAGGCAAGACCCGGCAGAGAGGCACCCATGGCGGACAGCGTGAAGGACAAGGTGATTCAGATCATCGCAGAGCAGGCCGTGCTCGAACCCTCGGACGTCAAGATGGACTCGACCCTCGAGGATCTCGGGATCGACAGCCTGGGCCTGGTGGAATCGATCTTCGCCATCGAGGAGGCCTTCGACATCCAGGTGCCGTTCAACGCCAATGATCCCTCGGAAAGCGAGTTCGACATCTCGTCGGTCGCGGCCATCGTGCGGGCCGTCGAGGGGCTGGTGGCCGACCAGAAGGCATGAGGCGCGTCGTCATCACCGGCCAGGGCACGATCAACGCCCTTGGCCATGACGTGCCCCAGACGCTTCAGGCGTTCCGCGAGGGGCGCTGCGGCATCGGCGAACTGGACATTCGCGACCTCGACCGGCTGTCGATCCGCATTGGCGGCCAGGTGCGCGGCTATGACCCCGAGGACCATTTCAACCGTCAGCAGATCGCGCTGTATGACCGGTTCACCCAGTTCACCCTGATGGCCGCGCGCGAGGCGATCGCGCAATCGGGCCTGGATTTCTGCGGCGAGCTGTCCCACGAGGCGGGCGTCGTGCTGGGCACCTCGGGCGGGGGGATGACCACGCTCGACGAGAATTACCGCTCGGTCTACGAAGAGGGCAAGAACCGGGTTCATCCCTTCGTGGTCCCCAAGCTGATGAACAACGCGGCCGCCAGCCACGTCTCGATGACCTACAACCTGCGCGGGCCGTCCTTCACCGTGGCCACCGCCTGCGCCTCGTCGAACCACGCGATGGGCCAGGCGTTCCAGCTGATCCGGTCGGGCACCAGCCGGGTGATCGTCACCGGCGGGTCGGAATCGATGTTGTGTTTCGGCGGCATCAAGGCCTGGGAAGGCCTGCGCGTGATGTCCAGGGACGGCTGCCGCCCGTTCTCCGCCAACCGCAACGGCATGGTCCAGGGCGAGGGTGCGGCGGTCTTCGTGTTCGAGGAGTACGAACATGCGCGCGCCCGCGGCGCCGAGATCCTGGCCGAGGTGGTTGGCTTCGCGATGACGGCGGATGCCTCCGACATCGTGATGCCTTCGCGCCAAGGGGCGGCGCGGGCCATTTCGGGCGCACTGCGGGATGCCGGGCTGAACCCCGAGGATGTCGATTATATCAACGCCCACGGCACCGGAACGGCCGCCAACGACAAGACCGAATGCGCGGCGGTCGCCGACGTGTTCGGCCCCCATGCCGACCGGCTGATGATTTCCTCGACCAAGTCGATGCATGGCCACCTGATCGGCGGCACCGGCGCGGTAGAGCTCCTGGCATGCATCATGGCGTTGCGCGACGGTGTGGTGGCGCCCACCATCGGCTACGAGGAACCCGATCCCGAATGCACGCTGGACGTGGTGCCCAACGTCGCGCGCGAGGCCGAGGTTGCGGTCGCGTTATCGAACGCCTTCGCCTTCGGCGGGTTGAACGCGGTGCTGGCGCTGCGTCGCATCTGAGCGCGGCGAAATTCTTTCGAAACAATTTTGCGAAGAGTTTTAGATAAAACTCTTGGCCTGCTTCCACCGCTGCGCGCCGGGGCGCGGCGCGCAGCGCGGGGATCGATGGCGCGCTTTACTCCGAAAACAGCGCCAGCACGCTATCATAGGCTGCGGTAAAACCCGACAGGGACATGGTGATCGCGGCGGTCTGGTCCGGCGCCATCAGCGGCACGATGGTCACGGTCGCCGCCTTTCCGGCCTTGAACGCCGCCACGTCCTCGGCGCTCAGCGCGAAGCGGGCGTAACAGGCCTGCGGGGTGCAGAACGAGAACCGGTAGCGCTTGGCCGCGCTGGTGTCTACGGCCAGGCGCAGATCCTCGCTCAGCAGCGTTTCCAACGGCGTGGCGATCTCGACCGCGGCGGCGCGCGGCGCGGCCGCGGGCGGCAGCGGCGCGATCGAAACCTGGCTGACCGGGTTGTCGTTCTGGTCGCGCAGCAGCTGTTGCATGTTGCACGATTCCCGATCCTCAGGCCCCTTGACGCAGACCACCCGCCAATCGGTGAACGTGTCCTTGACATAGGCCTGCGGCTGCTCCGGCGCGGCGCTTTCGGCCTCGCTGGCGCCCATCGGCAGGTCGTCGATCTGGGCCGTATCCGCCACTGGCGGCGCCGCGGTATCCGTTGCCGGCTCCTCCGACGTGGCCGCATCCTGGGCGAAGGCCGGTCCGCTCAGCACAACCAACGTCGCGAGCCCGAGGGGTTTGAGAAGTTCACGCATGATCTGCCTGCCTTTTTCGGTGTCGCTCGGCGCCGATCTAACATGCCGGCACGACCCTGTCAGGGGGCAATCTCGGCGGCGGCGGGCGCGCCCTGCAGCCCCCAAGAAAAAAGGGCCGCGTCGCAGCCCTTTCTCCAAGTTTTTTCTCCCTGTCGGACGGGCCGACCTTTTGATGCGGCGCAGGCTACGGTCTTTGTTAACAGCCGTCAACAGGCAATGAATCGCCCCCGAGCGCGGCCCATCGGCGCAGGAAAAAAGGCCGCATCACGAGGATGCGGCCAGTCCATCAGGGAGGAAGACCCGCCCAGGCCAGCGGCCCGGTCGACGGGATGGATTCAGACTCGCACGGATTGGTTAAATTTGTATTGTCGGACCATTCGGTTCCGGCAAAGCGGGGGAAAAGCGTGTCTCAGCATATATTTGTCGGCGGCGGCGGGCCGGATTACGCGACCGCCCAGCATCTGCGCCTGGATTTCGCCAACCGCCACGGGTTGATCGCGGGCGCCACCGGCACCGGCAAGACGGTGACGCTTCAGATCCTGGCCGAGGGGTTCTCGGCCGCGGGCGTCCCGGTTTTCCTGTCCGACGTCAAGGGCGACCTCTCGGGGCTGGCCGCCGCGGGCCGCGCCGATTTCAAGCTGCACGACGCGTTCCGCTCCCGCGCCGCGAAGATCGGCTTTTCCGACTACGCCTATGCCGCCTTCCCGGTGACGTTCTGGGATCTCTTCGGCGAACAGGGCCACCCGGTGCGCACCACCGTGGCCGAGATGGGGCCGCTGCTACTGTCGCGGCTCCTGGAACTGAACGAGGTGCAGGAGGGCGTTCTGAACATCGCCTTCCGGGTCTCGGACGACGAAGGCCTGCCGCTTCTCGACCTCGACGACTTGCGCGCGCTTCTCGCCTTCGTGGGCGAGAATGCCGGAACGCTGTCGCTCAGCTACGGCAATGTCGCGGCCAGTTCCTTGGGCGCGATCCAGCGCCGCCTTCTGGTGCTGGAAAACCAGGGTGGGGCGCGGCTCTTCGGGGAACCGGCGCTGGATCTCTTCGACCTGATGCGGGTCGACCCGGACGGGCGCGGGCGGATCAATATCCTGGCCGCCGATGCGCTGATGGACGCGCCGCGGCTCTACGCGACCTTCCTGCTGTGGCTCCTGTCCGAACTCTTCGAGGAACTGCCCGAGGTGGGCGACCCCGACAAGCCCCGCCTGGTGTTCTTCTTCGACGAGGCGCACCTGCTGTTCGACGATGCGCCCAAGGCGCTGGTCGACAAGGTCGAACAGGTCGCCCGCCTGATCCGGTCCAAGGGGGTGGGGGTCTATTTCATCACCCAGAATCCCGACGACGTGCCCGAGGACATCCTGGGCCAACTCGGCAACCGCGTGCAGCACGCGCTGCGCGCCTTTACCGCGCGCGACCGCACGGCGCTGAAACGCGCCGCCGAAACCTATCGCGACAACCCCGCTTTCGACACCGCCACCGCGATCCGCGAGGTCGGCGTGGGCGAGGCGGTGACATCCTTCCTCGAGGAGAAGGGCGTGCCCGGCATGGCGCAGCGCACCCTGATCCGCCCGCCCTCGTCGCAACTCGGGCCGCTGGATACCGGGGCGCGGGCGCAGCTTATGGCCGCCTCGCCCATGGCCGGAAAGTACGACCGCGCGATCGACCGCGACTCGGCGCATGAAATGCTGACGCGCCGTGCCGAGGCCGCCGCCCGGGCCGCCGAAGAGGCCGAGCAGCGCGAGGCCGAGGCGGAAGCGGCAGAGCGCGAGTATCGCCGCGCGCGGCGCTACTCGGG
>JBNGDM010000034.1:0-17536 GCA_049975105.1 Rhodovulum sp.
GTTTCGTTCCCCCCTCGACCTGGTGATGCCCGGCCCGCCGTTTCACAGTGCCGACCTTGACGAGTTGCAGGAGGCGCTGGAGGACCATTCCGGGTTCATCGGCCGCGACCGGGCCGCGGCCCGCGCCGCGCCCTGGCCCGACCTGCGCGACACCGCCGCGCCGCAGGGCCGGCCCTAATCGCCCAGCGCGATGCCCTCTCGGCGCGGATCGGCGCCGCCCGACAGCCCGTCGCCCAGCGCGATGGCATGCAGCCCCGAGGTCAGGTCGCGGGCATTGACCTCATAGCCCAGCGCGGCGAGCGGGTCGGCCAGCGCCTCGGCCCCGGTGCCGGCCTCGATGTCATAGGGGCCGAAGCGGTTCACCAGGTGCGGCAGGGCGACGGCCTGTTGCACGTCCAGGCCCCAATCCAGATGGGCGACGATGGTCTTGGCGACATAGCCGATGATGCGGCTGCCGCCGGGGCTGCCGACCACGAGGGCGGGGGCGCCGTCCTTGAGCACGATGGTCGGTGACATGGACGAGCGCGGGCGCTTGCCCGGCTCCACCCGGTTGGCGATAGGGATGCCGTCCGCGTGGCTGCGGAACGAGAAATCGGTCAGTTCGTTGTTCAGCAGGAAGCCGCGCACGAACAGCCGCGAGCCGAAGCCGTTCTCGATGGTTGTGGTCATCGACAGCGCGTTGCCGTCCGCATCGACGATCGAGATATGCGAGGTGGAGGGGAACTCGATGGATCGGTCATCGGCCCAAACCCGCGCATGGTCCCATTTCGGGGTGCCCGGGGCGACCTCGGGCAGGGCGTCGTCGCCCGCCAGAAGTTCGGCGCGCGTGGCGAGGTAGGCGGGGTCCACCAGCCCGGCGGTCGGCATCGGCACGAAATCGGAATCGGCCATGTACCGGCCCCGGTCGGCGAAGGCGAGGCGCGAGGCGTCGCCGATCAACCGCCAGCTTTCGGGGTTGTCGGGGCCGAGCGCGGCAAGATCGTAATTGCCCAGCATGCCGAGGATCTGGCCCACGGTCAGCGCGCCCGAGGACGGCGGCCCCATGCCGCAGACGTCATGGGCGCGGTAGTTCACGCAGACGGCGGGGCGTTCCTTGACCTGGTAAAGCGAAAGGTCGAGGGCGGACAGGACGCCGGGGTTGCCCGGCGCGCCCTGCACGGTGCGCACGATGTCGGCGGCGATCTCGCCGGTATAGAAGGCGTCGGCGCCCCGGGCCGCGATCTGGCGCAGCGTGTCGGCATAGGCGGGGTTCTTCAGGGTCTGCCCCGCCGCGAGGGGCGCGCCGCCGGGCAGGAAATAGGCCGCCGTTTCGGGGAAACGCGACAGGCGGTCGGCATCGGCGGCCACCAGCTCGGCCAGGCGGGGCGAGACGGTGAACCCGTCCTCGGCCAGCCGGGTGGCGTCGGCGAAGAGGGTCGGCCAGGGCGTGCGGCCCCAGCGGCGGTGCGCCTCTTCCAGCAGCATGGGCGTGCCCGGCGTGCCGACGGACCGGCCGCCCACCACGGCGTCGAAGAATTTCAGGGGTTCGCCGGTCTCGTCCTGGAAGAGGCGCGGCGTGGCGGCCAGCGGCGCGGTTTCGCGCCCGTCCAGCGTGGTGAGTTCGCCGGTTTCCGCGTCATACCACACCAGGAACGCGCCGCCCCCCAGGCCCGAGCTTTGCGGCTCCACCAGGCCGAGGACCGCCTGCACGGCGACCATGGCATCCGCCGCGCTGCCGCCCGCGCGGAGGATGCGGGCGCCGGCCTCGACCGCCAGCGGGTTGGCGGCGGCGATCATCCAGTCATTCGCGGTGACCGGCGTTCCGGCGGCCTTGGCGTCCAGCGCCGCGCGCGCCTCGGGCGACAGCCCCGCAAAGGCCGCGGCCTCGCTCGCGGGTTCGGGGGCGACGGTGTCGGCGGCCTCTTGCGCGAGGGCGGGCAGGGCGAGGCCGAGGACGAGGGGCAGGGCAAGCGGCCAGGGGCGCATGGGGGAACCTCTTGTTGCGTGGTTTGGCACAAGCCTAGGGCGAGGCGGGCTGGGGCAGAACCCCCCTTGGCGGATTTTCGCGGGGCCAAGGCGCTTGGTCCGGGCGCGCGTCTGGGGTTAAGCTGGGGGCCTGCGACAAGATCAGGGCGGCGCAACCGCCCGGCAGGGAGGACAAGGGCCATGTGCCAGATTTTCGCGGGCCAGGACCCGCAGCGGTACGACTCCACCACGCGGCGGCTGCGGCTGAACGGCCATTCCACCAGCATAAGGCTGGAAAACAGCTTTTGGGCGATCCTCGACGAGATCGCCGCAAGCGAGGGCGTGACGACGCCCGCCTTTATCTCGAAGCTGCATGCGGAAGTGCTGGAACTGCATGGCGAGCCGGGGAATTTCACCTCGCTTCTGCGCTGTGCGTGCCTGGTGTTCATCGAGACCGGGCGCCGGGGCGGGGTGGCGGTGGCCGCGGAATAGGCGGTTTCGGCGCGGTAGTAAGGCGCTACTACCCGCGGCGTGCCCGGGCCGGTCTATGATTCCGTTCGAAACATGCAAAAGGAACGGAGGACCGCTTGGCCAAGGCAATACACAGCATGATCCGGGTGCTCGACGAGGCGCGCTCGGTGGCGTTCTACGAAAAGGCGTTCGGGTTGACGGTCGCGGACCGGCTGGATTTTCCCGATTTCACGCTGGTCTACATGAGCAATCCCGAAAGCGAGTTCGAGGTCGAGCTGACCGTGAACAAGGGCCGGACGGAGCCCTATGACCTGGGCGACGGCTATGGGCACCTGGCCGTGTCGGTCGAGGACCTGGACGCGGAACATGCCCGCTTCGAGGCCGAGGGGCTGGCCCCACGCAAGCTGGTGGAATTCGCGCCCGCGGGCGAGGTCGTGGCGCGGTTCTTCTTCGTCGCGGACCCGGACGGTTACCAGATCGAGGTGTTGGAGCGCGGAGGACGGTTCAAGTAACGCATTTCCGGGCGGTTGGGAGGCCGCCCGCCATTTCGAGGGAGGAGAAACAATGACAACCACCGCAGACGTCCGGGGGATGACCCGGCGACAGCTTTTGTCGCGGGCCACCGCGGCGGGGGCGTCCTTTGTCGTGGGGGCGGGCTTTGTCGCCGCGCCCAACGCGGCCTGGGCCTATGAAACCACGCATATCAAGCCCGAGGCGTTCGCCACGCTGGTGCAGATGGCGCGCGATATCTACCCCCATGACCGCATCCCGGACGAGAACTACGTGCTGGCGGTCAAGGGCTATGACACGCCCGAGATGGCCCCCGCGATCGAGGCCGGCATCGCGGCGCTGGACGCCGCGGCGCAGGGCAAGGGGTTTGCCAGCTACCTCGGCACCGGGTGGGAGCGGGACCGCGTGGATATCCTGCGCGGGATGGAGGAAAGCGGGTTCTTCCAGATGATCCGCGGCGGGCTGGTGACCGGCCTTTACAACCAGAAAGCGGTCTGGCCGATCTTCGGCTACGAGGGCGAGAGCTATAGCCAGGGCGGCTACCTGGAACGCGGCTTCGACGATATCAGCTGGCTGTAAGGCCATAGGGAGGAGAGGAACTATGGCTGCACCATTTGAACTGACCGACGACAGCGTGGTCGTCATCATCGGCACCGGCGCGGGCGGGGGCGTTCTGGCCAACGAACTGGCGCAGAAGGGCGTGAGCGTCGTCAGCCTGGAGGCGGGCGGGCGCTATCTGCCCGAGGATTACGTCAACGACGAGTGGGAAAGTTTCGGCCAGCTTGCCTGGACCGACCCGCGCACGACCAGCGGCGACTGGCGCGTGGCCCGCGATTTTTCCGGCCTGCCCGCCTGGATCGTCAAGGCGGTGGGCGGGACCACCACGCACTGGGCGGGCGCCTCGCTGCGGTTCCAGGAGCATGAATGGAAGGCCGCGACGACCTATGGCCCGGTGCAGGGGGCGAACCTGCTGGACTGGCCGATCGACGCCGCCGAGATGGACCCCTGGTACGAAAAGGCCGAGGCCAAGCTGGGCGTGACCCGCACCGGCGGGCGCGAGGGGCTGCCGGGCAACAACAATTACAAGGTGTTCGAGGCCGGGGCCCGCGCGCTGGGCTACAAGGAGGTGCATACCGGCCGGATGGCGATCAACTCGGCCGAATATGACGGGCGCACCTTCTGCCACCAGACGGGGTTCTGTTTCCAGGGCTGCAAATGGGGGGCGAAGTGGTCCTCGGCCTATACCGACATCCCGCGGGGCGAGGCGACCGGAAACCTGGAGGTGCGGGAACGCTGTCATGCCGCGCGTATCCTGCATGACGACAGCGGCAAGGTGACGGGCGTCGAATATTTCGACGCGGACGGGAACCTGCAGATGCAGGCGGCGCGGGTGGTCTGCGTCGCGGGCAACTCGTTCGAAAGTCCGCGTCTGCTTCTGAACTCGGCGTCGGCGATGTTCCCCGACGGGCTGGCCAACAGTTCGGGGCAGGTGGGGCGCAACTACATGCGGCACATGACGGGGTCGGTCTATGCGACCTTCGACAAGCCGGTGCGCATGTGGCGCGGCACGACCATGGCCGGGATCATCCAGGACGAGGCGCGGCACGATCCAAGCCGCGGGTTCGTCGGCGGCTACGAGCTGGAGACGCTGGCCCTCGGCATCCCGTTCATGGCGGCCTTCCTCGACCCCGGCGCCTGGGGGCGCGAGTTCACCTCGGCGCTCGATGCCTATGAGAACATGGCGGGGATGTGGATCGTCGGCGAGGACATGCCGCAGGAAACCAACCGGGTGACGCTGAACCACGACGTGAAGGACCAGCACGGGCTGCCGGTCGCCAACGTCCATTTCAGCGACCACCCCAACGACATCGCCATGCGCAACCACGCCTATAAACAGGGCACCGCGGTCTACGAGGCGGTGGGCGCGACCCGCACCTTCCCGACGCCGCCCTATCCCAGCACGCACAACCTGGGCACCAACCGGATGAGCGAGAACCCGCGCGACGGGGTGGTGAACCGGTGGGGGCGGGCGCATGACGTGCCGAACCTGTTCGTCTCGGACGGGTCGCAATTCACCACGGGGGCGGCGGAAAACCCGACGCTGACCATCGTGGCGCTGGCGATCCGGCAGGCCGATCACATCGCGCGCGAGCTTTCGGCGCAGAACCTCTAGCCGGAGGGCTTGCGGCCCGAGCGCGGCGCCCCTGGCGGGCGCCGCGTGTCGTTTTGCCGGGCGGGCACGATGAAATATTATTCGACGTCCAAAGGAACTTTTCGGTGCCGGGTGCGTTCACTTGACTCAAGAGACGCGACTTGCGAGCGTTAACGCCATGAAACTTAACGCCTGATGGAGTGATGTCGGCCCGGGCCGGCGCTGCGTCAGGCGATATCGCCGGTATCATCCTTCTATTTGCGAAGGATTCGGCGCGTTTTGCGCCCGCGGTGATTTCCCGAAGGTTCGGACCCCGGGTCCGTGCGAAAGCAACCAGAGGAGACCCCCCATGACACAGTTTTACCGCCTTCTGGCGACGACGGCGCTTGGCCTTGCCGTGACGGCGACGGCCGCGCAGGCCGAGACCTGGCGCTATGCCTTCGAAGAGGCCATCGACGAGGTGCAGGGCATCTTCGCGCAGAAGTTCAAGGAAGAGGTCGAGGCCAATTCCGACCACGAAATCCAGCTGTTTCCCTATGGCACGCTGGGCGAATCCGCCGACATCATGGAACAGGCCCAGGCCGGCATCCTGCAATTCGTTGACCAGAGCCCCGGCTTTACCGGGTCGCTGATCCCCGAGGCGCAGGTGTTCTTCGTGCCCTACCTGCTGCCGACCGACACCGAAACGCTGGCCAGTTTCTTCCGGAATTCGGAAGCCATCAACGGCATGTTCCCCGAACTTTACGCCGAGCAGGGGCTGGAACTTCTGACGATGTTCCCCGAGGGCGAGGTGGCGATCACCACCAAGGAACCCTTCGCCAGCCCCGAGGAGCTGGACGAGGTCAAGGTGCGCACCATGACCAACCCGCTGCTGGTGGAAAGCTACAAGGCGTTCGGCGCGACGCCCACGCCGCTGCCCTGGGGCGAGGTCTATGGCGCGTTGCAGACCAACATCATCCAGGGCCAGGAAAACCCGATGTTCTTCATCGAGTCGACCAAGATGTACGAGGTCACCGACCACGTCACGATGATCGGCCACAACAACTTCACGACCGCCGTGATGGCCAACAAGGATTTCTATGACGGGCTGTCCGAAGAGGACCAGCAGGTGATCGGGAACGCCATCGACGCGGCCTTCGACCACATCATCGACTACCAGGACGGGCTGCACGAGGCCTCGATCGAGAAGATCAAGGCGGCCAAGCCCTCGATGACCTTCACCACGCTGTCCGAGGAAGAGCGCGCACCGTTCAAGGCGGCCGCCGAGGATGTCGAGAAGGCCTTTATCGAGATGACCGGCGAGGGCGGCAAGGCGATCCTCGACCAGATGAAGAAGGACCTGGCCGAGGCGGAGGCGGCAACCTCGGGCTGAGGCCCGGACGCGGGAAAGGCGGGCGCGCGATGGCGCGCGCCCGCCCGTCGGGGCCATTCGAGGACAGCGCATTGTCGGAAAAACATTCGTCGCAGACCCAATCCCAGACCGATACGACCGGCACCGACGACGCGCCGGAAACCGCCTATGTCTCGACCCTGCCGGGGGTTCTGGGCACGCTGGACATGGCAGTGGCGCGGCTGGAATCGGTGCTGCTGGCGGCGGGGGTGCTGCTGATGGCGGCCAATACCATCGCCAACGTCGTGGGCCGCTATGTCTTTCAAAGTTCGATCTTCTTCACCGAGGAATTGAACCGGATCCTGATCATCGTCATCACCTTCGCCGGCATTTCCTATGCCGCCCGGCAGGGGCGGCATATTCGCATGTCGGCGATCTATGACGCGCTGCCGCCGCGCGCGCGCAAGGGGCTGATGATCCTGATCGCGCTGACCACGGCGGTCTTCATGTTCGGGCTGTGCTGGTATTCGGCGCAGTACATCCTGACCCAGGCGGGCCGTGGGCGGGTGCTGCCGGCGTTGCAGATCCCGGTCTGGACGACGCTGCTGATCGTGCCGGTGGGGTTCTTCATGACCGGGGTGCAATACCTGCTGACCGCGGTCAAGAACATGATTTCAAAGGATATCTACCTGTCCACCGTGGTCCTCGAGGGCTACGAGGAAGACGAGATGGAGGTCTGAGATGGGGCTCACGATCTTTTCCATCATGATCGTCCTTTTGCTGCTGGGATTCCCGATGATGATCCCGCTGATCGTGGGGGCCTTCGTGGGGTTCGTCACGCTTTTCGGCGGGTTCGGGCAGTTGGAGACGATGATCCAGCAGATGATGGCGGGCATCCGGCCCGCCTCGCTGATCGCGGTGCCGATGTTCATCTTCGCCGCCGACATCATGACGCGCGGCCAGTCGGCGGGGCGGCTGATCGACATGGTGATGGCCTTCGTCGGGCACCTGCGCGGGGGGCTGGCGATTTCAACCGCCGCCGCCTGCACCATGTTCGGGGCGGTTTCGGGGTCGACCCAGGCGACCGTGGTGGCCATCGGCGGGCCGCTCAGGCCGCGGATGCAGAAGGCGGGCTATGGCGACAGCTTCATCCTGGCGCTGATCGTGAACGCGTCCGACATCGCCTTCCTGATCCCGCCCTCGATCGGGATGATCATCTACGGGGTGGTGTCCAACACCTCGATTGCCGAACTCTTCATCGCGGGCATCGGGCCGGGGCTGCTGATCCTGGTGCTGTTCTCGATCTATGCCTGGGCCTATGCCGCGCGAAACGGCGTGCCGACCGAAGAGAAGGCAAGCTGGGGCGAACGCCTGCGCGCGGTGCGCGACGCGCTGTGGCCGCTGGGCTTTCCGGCGATCATCATCGGCGGCATCTATGGCGGTATCTTCAGCCCGACCGAGGCGGCGGCGGCCTGCGTGCTTTATGCGCTGATCCTGGAAATGCTGGTCTTCCGCGAGCTTGACCTGAAGGGCGTCTATGCCACGGCGAAATCGACGGGGCTGATCACCGGGGTGGTGTTCATCCTGGTGGCGGCGGGCGCGGCGTTTTCCTGGGTGATCTCGTTCGCGCAGATCCCGCAGGCGATCCTGTCGGGCGTGGGCATCGACGAGATGGGCCAGATCGGCGTGCTGTTCGTCATTTCCATCGCCTTCTTCATCGGTTGCATGTTCGTTGACCCGATCGTGGTGATCCTGGTGCTGGTGCCGATCTTCGCCCCGGTGGTGGATTCGGTGGGGCTCGACCCGGTGCTGGTGGGCACGCTGATCACGTTGCAGGTGGCCATCGGGTCCGCGACGCCGCCCTTCGGCTGCGACATCTTCACCGCCATCGCGGTGTTCAAGCGCCCCTATTGGGAGGTGATCCGTGGCACGCCGCCCTTCATCGCGATCCTGCTGGGGGTGTCGGTCGCGCTGATCTTCTTCCCGCAAATCGCGCTGTTCCTGCGCGACCTTGCCTTCGCCGACCCGCCACGCTGACACGACAAGGGAGCCGACATGTTCAAGTCCATCCTGGTGCCATATGACGGATCCCAGGGGGCGCGCAATGCGCTGGCCAAGGCCATAGACCTGGCCCGGTTGTGCGAGGCCAAGCTGGAGATCCTGACCGTCTACCGCCACCACTCGATGCTGGAGGCGTCGCTGTCCATGGTCCGCAAGGAGGACCCGGGCAACCTGGACGACGTGATGCGGGGGCATGCGCGCGAGGTGGCCGAGCATGCCAAGACGATCTGTGCCGAGGCGGGGCTGGAGGGGGTGCGCGCCTTCGTCAAGTCGGGTCACGCATCGCGCACCATCGTTCGGTTCGCCGAGGAGCACGGGCACGACCTGATCGTGATCGGCAGCCGCGGGCTGGGTTCGATCGAGAATTACCTGTTGGGCAGCGTGTCCCACAAGGTGACGGGAATGGCCGATATCCCGGTGCTGGTGGTCTAGTCCACCGGCAGGACGGTGGTGGCCTTGATCTCCTCCATCGACAAAAGGGCCGTGACGTTGAAGATGCGCACGTCGGAAATCAGCGCCTGGTAGAAGCTGTCATAGGCCGCGGCATCGGCCACGCGGACCTTGAGGATATAGTCGATCTCGCCCGCCAGGCGGTGCGCCTCCAGCACTTCGGGGCGTTTCAACAGCGCATCGAGGAACCGGCGCTGCCACTCGGCCTCGTGTTCCGAGGTGCGGATCAGCACGAAGAAACAGGTCCCGCGGTCCAGTGCGGCGGGGTCCACGATCACCGTCTGCTGGCGGATCACGCCCGCCTCGCGCATCTTGCGGATTCGGTTCCAGACGGGCGTCTTGGACGAGCCGACCTTTTTCGCGATCTCGTCCAGCGACTGGCCCGCATCGGCCTGCAATTCGCCCAGGATGCGCCGGTCGAGCGCGTCGAGTGCCGGTTTGTCGTCGCTGCGTGCCATGATTGGCCCCCTGTCATTCGGTCTGGTGTGGGAATAATATTCCGGTGTGGCGGGTGCAAGGGCGGATATGGTGGGAAAATATCCGCAACGCATCGGGGCGCGGTCTTGACCTTGGCCGCGCGCAATGGACATGGTGCGCCGACCTGCAAGACGGAGGGGGCGGATGGCCGAGGGTGCTTGGGAATTCTGGATCGACCGCGGCGGCACCTTTACCGATATCGTCGCGCGTGCGCCCGATGGCGGGCTGTCGACCCACAAGCTGTTGTCCGAAAACCCCGAACGCTATCGCGACGCCGCCGTGCAGGGCATCCGCGAGGTGCTGGGGCTGGGCGCGGTTGACCCGCTGCCCACCGGCGCGATCCGTGCCGTCAAGATGGGGACCACGGTCGCCACCAACGCCCTGCTGGAGCGCAAGGGCGAGCGGGTTCTGTTGCTGATCACGCAAGGGTTCCGCGACCTTTTGCGCATCGGCTACCAGACCCGGCCGCGGCTGTTCGACCTGGAAATCAAGCGGCCCGAGTTGCTGTACGAGGACGTGGCCGAGGTGGCCGAGCGGCTGGACGCCGAGGGTGCCGTGCTGGTGCCGCTGGACGAGGACGCGGCGCGGGCGGCGCTTCAGGCCGCGTATGACCGCGGGCTTCGCGCCGTCGCCATCGCGTTGATGCATGCCTATCAGAACGGCGTGCACGAGGACCGGCTGGCCGAAATCGCGCGCGAGGTGGGGTTCACCCAGGTATCGGTCAGCCACCGCGCCTCGCGCCTGATCAAGCTGGTGGGGCGGGGCGATACCACGGTGGTCGATGCCTATCTGTCGCCGATCCTGCGCCGCTATGTCGACCAGGTGGCCGGCGCGCTGGACGTGGGCGCGGGGGGCTGTGACCGGCTGTTGTTCATGCAGTCGAATGGCGGTCTGACGGACGCCGCGCTGTTCCAGGGCAAGGACGCGATCCTGTCGGGGCCGGCGGGGGGCATCGTCGGCATGGTGAAAACGGCCGAGGCGGCGGGGTTCGACCGGCTGATCGGCTTCGACATGGGCGGCACGTCCACCGATGTTAGCCACTACGCGGGCGCCTATGAGCGCAGTTTCGAAACCGAGGTGGCGGGCGTCCGGATGCGCGCGCCGATGATGGATATCCACACGGTGGCGGCGGGCGGCGGGTCGATCTGCAAATTCGCCTCGGGCCGGTTCCAGGTGGGGCCGGAAAGCGCAGGGGCGGACCCCGGCCCGGCCTGTTACCGGCGCGGCGGGCCGCTGACGGTGACGGACTGCAACGTGATGCTGGGCAAGCTGAATCCCGACCATTTCCCGGCGGTGTTCGGCCCGAACGGGGATCAGCCGCTGGACGTTGAAGCGGTGCGCAAGGGGTTCGCCGCGCTGGCCGAGGAGATCGCCGCCGAGACCGGCGAGGCGGCCCGCAGCCCCGAAGAGGTGGCCGAGGGCTTCCTGAAGATCGCGGTCGACAACATGGCGAACGCGATCAAGAAGATCAGCGTCCAGCGGGGCCATGACGTTACCGGCTATACCCTGCAATGTTTCGGCGGCGCGGGCGGGCAGCATGCCTGCCTGGTGGCCGATGCGCTGGGCATGACGCGGGTGTTCTTGCACCCGTTCGCGGGCGTTCTGTCGGCCTATGGCATGGGGCTGGCCGAGATCCGGGCGATGGAGGAATGCCAGCTGGACGCGCCGCTGGCCGATATCGCGGGGGCCGAGGCGGCGCTGGACGGGTTGCGCCAAAGGGCGGTGGCCGAGGTGGCGGGGCAGGGCGTGCCCGCGGATGCCATCCGCTGCGTCGCCCGCGCCCATCTGCGCTACGAGGGCTCGCACCAGACGCTGGAGGTGCCGTTCGGCACGCCCGAGCAGATGCAGGCGGCGTTCGAGGAAACCCACCTTGCGCGCTTCGGCTTCACCTCGCCGGAACGCGCGCTGTTCTTCGACATGCTGGACGTCGAGGCGATCGGCGAAACCGGCGAGGCGCCCGCCGCGATGGCGCCCGAGGCCCGCGCGCAGGTCAAGGCCCGCGTGCCGGTCTACCTGGAGGGCGAAACGGTCGAGGTGCCGCTTTACGACCGGGCGACGCTGGGGGCGGGCGCGCGGATCGACGGCCCCGCGATCATCACCGAACCCACGGGCACCAACATGGTCGAACCGGGCTGGGGCGCCGAGGTCGACGCGCGCGGCAACCTGATCCTCGCCCGTGTCGCCGAAAAGGCCCGCCCCCGCGCGCTGGGCACCGAGGCGGACCCGGTGCTGCTGGAAGTCATGTCGAACCTGTTCATGTCGGTCGCCGACCAGATGGGCGCGACGCTGGCCAATACCTCGTGGTCGGTCAACATCAAGGAACGGCTGGATTTTTCCTGCGCGATCTTCGATGCCAAGGGCGACCTGGTGGCGAACGCCCCCCATGTGCCGGTGCATCTTGGCTCGATGTCCGATTCCATCAAGACGGTGATGCGCGAGAATGCCGGGGCGATCCGGCCGGGCGACGCCTTCATGCTGAACTCGCCCTATAACGGCGGCACGCACCTGCCCGACGTGACGGTGGTGACGCCGGTTTTCGTCGGTGACGAGGTGCTGTTCTGGCTGGGCTCGCGCGGGCACCATGCCGATATCGGCGGGCGCACGCCGGGGTCTTCGCCACCCGATTCCAGCCATATCGAGGAAGAGGGCGTGCTGATCGACAACGTGCGCCTGGTCGACCGGGGGCGCTTGCTGGAGGACGAGGCAGAGGCGGTGCTGCGCTCTGGTCACTATCCCTGCCGCAACGTCGCCCACAACATGGCCGATCTCAAGGCGCAGGTAGCCGCGAACGAGACTGGGCGGCGCGAGCTGTTGAAGGTGGTGGAACAGTACGGCCGCGACGTGGTGGTGGCCTATACGGGCCACGTGCAGGACAATGCCGAGGAAAGCGTGCGCCGGGTGATCGGGCGGCTGTCCGATGGCGCGTTCCGCTACAAGATGGACCACGGCGCGGTGATCGAGGTGGCGGTGCGCGTGGACCGCGCCGCGCGCGAGGCGGTGATCGACTTCACCGGCACCTCGCCGCAGCATTCGGGCAATTACAACGCGCCCTTCGCCGTGTGCCGGGCGGTGGTGCTGTACGTGTTCCGCACCATGGTCGGCGCCGATATCCCGCTGAACGAGGGCTGCCTGAAACCGCTGAAGATCGTCGCGCCCGAAGGCTGCATGCTGAACCCGGCCTACCCGGCCGCGGTGATCGCGGGCAATACCGAGGTCAGCCAGGCGGCGTGCAACGCCCTCTATGGCGCGCTGGGGGTGATCGCGGGCAGCCAGGCGACGATGAACAATTTCGTCTGGGGCAATGACCGGTTCCAGAATTACGAGACGATCGCGGGCGGCACCGGGGCGGGGCCGGGGTTCAACGGCTGCGACGCGGTGCAAAGCCACATGACCAACACGCGGATGACCGATCCGGAAGTGCTGGAAAAACGCTTCCCCGTGCGGCTGGAGGAATTCGGCATCCGGGCGGGGTCCGGCGGCGACGGGCGCTGGCACGGGGGCGACGGGGTGATCCGGCGGCTGCGGTTCCTGGACGACGTGACGGTGACGACGCTGTGTTCGCATCGGGAAATCCCGCCTTTCGGCGTCGATGGCGGGGCGCCGGGCGCGGTGGGCGAGAACTGGGCGGAATGGTCCGACGGGCGGCGGCAACGGCTGAAGGGCAATGACGAGATCGACCTGCCCGCGGGCGCGTTGTTCGAGCTGCGCACGCCGGGTGGCGGGGGCTGGGGCACGCGCTAGGCCGGCGTGCTGCCCCCGATGGCCGCGGTCACGCTGTCGGCGGCGCGGCGCACCTCTTGCCCCATGCGCGTGGCCTCGGACAGGGTCATGCGAAAGGCCGGCCCCGACACCGACAGCCCCGCGACCGGCTCGCCATGGGCGTTGAACACCGGCGCGGCGACGCAGCGCATGCCCTCGGCGCGTTCCTGGTCGTCGATGGCGAAGCCGCGTTCGCGGGTGCGGGCCAGGTCGCGGGCAAGGCTGGCCTCGGACGTGATGGACAGCGAGGTGAAGCCGGGCAGGCCCCTTTCCGCGACGATCCGCGCCACCCGCGCCTCGGGGTAATAGGCCAGAAGCGCCTTGCCGATGCCCGAGACATGCATCGGGCTGCGGGTGCCGGGGGGGAAGAAGGCGCGGATCGCCTCGTGCGTCTCGACCTGGGTCAGGAACAGCACCTCGTCGCGGTTCTCGATGCCCAGGTTCGCGGTTTCGCCGGTGGCGCGCATCAGCGCCTGCATCGCGCCGCGCGAGCGTTCGGCGACATTGGCGCGCCTGAGGAACCCCGAGCCGATGCGGAACGCCCCCGCGCCGACGTGCCAGCGCTGGGCGCCCTCTTCGAATTCGACGATCTCGTGGCCCTGAAGCGTGACCAGCACGCGGTAGACGGTGGCCGCACTTTGCCCCGAGCGGTCGGCCAGTTCGGTCAGCGTCAGCCCGTTGGTCTTGGCCAGCGCCCTGAGCAGCGCCATCGCCCGGTCGAGCGACTGGATCGTGTTCTGGTCGGTCTTGTCGTGAAAGGCGCGGGGGCGGCCGCGGGGCCGGGCCTGGGTCATGCGAGTCGGGTCCTTAAGCGGTGTCGCAGCCAAAATGAAATATTTTTTCATTTCATGAAAGCCGAAAAACAGCGCGATTTCAGAGGTGTTGCTGGTTTTTTCATCCAGCGCATGATTTTTTCAAAAAAATTGCACCGCCCCCGCCGCCGCGGTATCCCCGTGGCGAGACACGAAAAGGATGAACCCATGTCCAGCCAGAACCCCGTCTTCATTCCCGGCCCGACCAATATTCCCGAGGCGATCCGCCGGGCCTGCGACATTCCCACGATGGACCACCGTTCGGCCGCCTTCCCGCCGCTGTTCGAGCGCGCCAAGGCGGGTGTGGCCGAGGTGCTGAAGATGGACGAGGGCGAGGTGATCCTGTTCCCGGCCTCGGGCACCGGCGGCTGGGAGGCCGCGATCACCAACACGCTGAGCCCCGGCGACAAGGTGCTGGCCGCCCAGCACGGCATGTTCTCGCTGAAATGGATCGACCTGTGCCAGCGCCACGGGCTGGATGTCGAGGTCGTGACCTGCCCCTGGGGCGAAGGCGCCCCGGTCGAGCGGTTCGCCGAGATCCTGGCCGCCGACACGGGCCACGAGATCAAGGCGGTGCTGGTCACCCATAACGAGACCGCGACGGGCGTGGCCTCGGACGTGGCCGCGGTTCGCGCCGCGATGGACGCGGCGGGGCACCCGGCGCTGTTGATGGTCGATGGTGTCAGCTCCATCGCCTCGATCGATTTCCGCATGACGGAATGGGGCGTCGACCTGGCGGTGACCGGCTCGCAGAAGGGCTTCATGCTGCCGGTGGGCCTGGCCATCGTGGGTGTCAGCCCCAAGGCGCTGGCCGCGATGGAAACCGCGAAACTGTCGCGCTGCTTCTTCGACTTCCGCGACATGCTGAAACTGGGCACGCCCTACACGCCCGCCGTGGGCCTCATCAACGGGCTGGGCACGGCCTGCGACATGCTGCTGGCCGAGGGGCTGGACAACGTGTTCGCCCGTCACCACCGGATCGCCGAGGGCGTGCGCGCCGCCGTGGCCGCCTGGGGGCTGCGGCCTTGCGCGGTCTCGCCCGCGCTCTACTCTGATACGGTGACGGCGATCGTTCTGCCCGAGGGCGTGGATGGCAACGCCCTGGTCCGTCACGCGGCCGATGCCTATCACGTCGCCTTCGGCGCCGGGCTGGGCGAGGTGGCGGGCAAGGTGTTCCGCATCGGCCACCTGGGCATGTTGACCGACGTGATGGCGCTGTCGGGGATCGCGACGGCGGAAATGGCGATGGCCGACATGGGCGTGGCGGTCACGCTGGGCAGCGGGGTCGCCGCGGCGCAGGACTATTACCGGACGAACAAGGCCGCCCCGGTGCGGGCGGCAGCGTGAGGGTGCGATGAAAGACGAAAAGCAGATGTACATCCCGACCTATGACGACGTGGTGGCGGCGCATGAACGCATCGCCCCCTATATCCACCGCACGCCGGTCCTGACCTCGAGCTATTTCAACGAGTTGACGGGGGCCGAGCTCTACTTCAAGTGCGAGAACTTCCAGAAGGCCGGCGCGTTCAAGGTGCGGGGCGCCTCGAACGCGGTGTTCGGGCTGGACGACGAAAAGGCGAAAAAAGGCGTGGCGACCCACAGTTCGGGCAACCACGCGCTGTCGCTGTCCTATGCCGCCGGGCGGCGGGGCATTCCCTGCCACGTGGTGATGCCCAGGACCGCGCCGCAGGCCAAGAAGGACGCGGTGCGCGGCTATGGCGGGATCATCACCGAGTGCGAGCCGTCAACGTCGAGCCGCGAGGCGGTGTTCGCCGAGGTGCAGGCCAAGACCGGCGCGGAATTCGTGCACCCCTATAACGACCCGCGGGTGATCGCGGGGCAGGGGACCTGTTCGCGCGAGCTGAACGAGCAGGTGCCGGGGCTGGACGCGGTGATCGCGCCGATCGGCGGCGGCGGCATGGTGTCGGGCACCTGCCTGACGCTGTCGACCATTGCGCCCGATGTCGAGATTTATGCCGCCGAGCCGGAACAGGCGGACGATGCCTATCGCAGCTTCAAGGCCGGGCACATCATTGCCGACGACGCGCCGAACACGGTGGCCGACGGGTTGAAAGTGCCGCTGAAGGAACTCACTTGGCATTTCGTGTCGCACCATGTGACCGACATCCTGACCGCCAGCGAGCAGGAGATCATCGACGCGATGAAGCTGACCTGGCAGCGGATGAAGATCGTGATGGAGGCCAGCTGCGCGGTGCCGCTGGCCACCATCCTGAAGAACAGGGACGTCTTCGCCGGGAAACGCGTGGGCGTCATCATCACGGGCGGCAATGTCGATCTGGACAAGCTGCCCTGGATCAAGGGCTGAACAGGGAGAACCGCCATGAAGGACGTGACCGATTTCGAAGCGCTGGAAGTGGGCTATGACATTCCGGCCGTGCCGGGGATGGACGAGGCCGATATCCAGACGCCCTGCCTTGTGCTGGACCTCGACGCGCTGGAGCGCAACATCAAGAAAATGGGCGACTGGTGCAGGGAACACGGCATGCGCCACCGGGTGCATGGCAAGATGCACAAGTCGGTGGACGTGGCGCTGTTGCAGGAACGCCTGGGCGGGTCCTGCGGGGTGTGCTGTCAGAAGGTGAGCGAGGCCGAGGTCTTCGCCCGCGGCGGCATCAAGGACGTGCTGGTGTCGAACCAGGTGCGCGACCCGGCCAAGATCGACCGGCTGGCGCGCATCCCCAAGCTGGGCGCGCGGGCGATCTGCTGCGTCGATGACGTGGCGAACGTGGCCGACCTGTCGGCGGCGGCGCAGAAACAGGGCACCGAGATCGAATGCCTTGTGGAAATCGACTGCGGCGCCGGGCGCTGCGGCGTGACCACGACCGAGGACGTGGTCAAGATCGCCAAGGCGATCGACGCGGCGCCGGGCCTGAAATTCGCGGGCATCCAGGCCTACCAGGGCGCGATGCAGCACATGGACCTGTACGAGGACCGCAAGGCCAAGATCGACATCGCGGTCGCCATGGTGCGCGACGCGGTCGAGGGGTTGAAGGCCGAGGGGCTGGAGTGCGACATCGTCGGCGGCGGCGGCACCGGGTCGTATTACTTCGAGGGCAATTCCGGCGTCTATAACGAGCTTCAGTGCGGGTCCTATGCCTTCATGGATGCCGATTACGGGCGCATCCTGGACAAGGACGGCAAGCGGATCGACCAGGGCGAGTGGGAGAACGCGCTGTTCCTGCTGACCAGCGTGATGAGCCATGCCAAGGCCGACAAGGCGATCTGCGATGCGGGCCTCAAGGCGCAGTCGGTCGATAGCGGGCTGCCGGTGATCTATGGCCGGGACGACGTGGAATACGTCAAATGCTCGGACGAGCACGGGGTGATTTCCGATCCCAAGGGCGTGCTGAAGGTGGGCGACAAGCTGAAGCTGGTGCCTGGCCATTGCGACCCGACCTGCAACGTGCACGACTGGTACGTGGGCGTGCGGAACGGCAAGGTCGAGGTGGTCTGGCCGGTCTCGGCCCGCGGCAAGGCGTATTAGGGGGCGCTCCCGCCCCCGGGCCCGCGCGGAGCTTCCGCTCCGCTTGTCCGGGGTTGGGCGTGGCG
>JBNGDM010000035.1:0-17282 GCA_049975105.1 Rhodovulum sp.
CGCCCCATTCCGCGCGCCAGTCCGTGGGGTCCAGCGTCGGGCTGCGCCCGGTCACCAGGAATTCGGCGACATCGAACCCGATGCCCCCCGCCCCCACGATGGCCACGCGCGGCCCGACCTCGGCCCCGCCCGCCAGCACGTCGGCATAGCCCAGCACATGGGGCAGGTCCTGCCCCGGGATGCCCGGGTCGCGCGGGGTCACGCCGGTGGCGACCACCACCGCGTCGAACCCGGCCAGGTCCGCCGCCCCGGGCGCGGTCGACAGGCGCAGGTCGACCCCGCGCCGGTCCAGCATCGTTTCGTACCAGTCCACCAGCCCGTCGAACTCTTCCTTGCCGGGGATGCGGCGGGCCATGTTCAACTGCCCGCCGATGACCTCGGCCTTGTCGAACAGCGTGACCCGGTGCCCGCGCTCGGCCGCGACCAGCGCCGCCGACAGCCCCGCGGGCCCGGCGCCCACCACGGCAATGCGTTTCGGCGCCTCTGCCTTTTCGTAGCGCAGTTCCGTTTCGAAACAGGCGCGCGGGTTGACCAGGCAGGTCGAGACCTTGCCCGAGAACGTGTGATCCAGGCAGGCCTGGTTGCAGGCGATACAGGGCGCGATCTCGTCGGCGCGGCCCGCTGCGGCCTTGGCCACGAACGCCGCGTCGGCCAGCCAGGGCCGCGCCATCGACACCATGTCCGCCACGCCCTCGGCCAACAGCTTTTCCGCCAGATCGGGCGTGTTGATCCGGTTCGAGGTGATCAGCGGGATGCCCACCTTGCCCATCAGCTTCCGCGTCACCCAGGCGAACCCCGCCCGCGGCACCGAGGTGGCAATCGTCGGCACCCGTGCCTCGTGCCAGCCGATCCCGGTGTTCAGGATCGAGGCGCCCGCCTTTTCAATGCGTTGCGCCAGTTCCAGCACCTCGTCAAAGGTCGACCCGCCGGGGATGAGGTCGATCATCGACAGCCTGTAGATCAGGATGAAATCCGGCCCCACCGCCGCGCGGACGCGCGCCACCACCTCCAGCGGCAGGCGCATCCGGTTTTCATAGCTGCCGCCCCAGCGGTCGGTGCGCTTGTTGGTATGGGTGACCAGGAACTGGTTCAGGAAATACCCCTCCGAGCCCATCACCTCGACCCCATCATAGCCCGCCTCGCGGGCGCGGGTCGCGGCGGTCACGATATCGGCGATCTGTTTTTCGATGCCCTCTTCGTCCAACGCGGTCGGCGCAAAGGGCGAGATCGGCGACTTGATCGCGCTGGGGGCCACGCAATCGGGGCCATAGGCATAGCGGCCCGCATGCAGGATCTGCATCGCGATCAACCCGCCCTCGGCATGCACGCGATCCGTCACGCGGGCGTGGTTGGCGATGTCGTCATCCGTGTAAAGCCCCGCCGCGCCGGGAAAAACCCCGCCCTCGGGGTTCGGCGCCATGCCCCCCGTCACGATCAGCCCCGCGCCGCCACGCGCGCGCAGGCCATAGAACTCGGCCACCCGGTCCCAGTCGCCGCGCTCTTCCAGGCCGGTATGCATCGAGCCCATCAGAACCCGATTGCGCAGCGTGACATGGCCCAGGTCGAGCGGCGCCAGAAGATGCGGATAGTCGGTCATTCGGTCCTCCTGCGGCGCAGGATGCCGACGGCCCCGCCGCCTGTCACGGTCGACGCGGCGTCACCCGGCCGGAGTCGGCGCCGGGACACGAAACCGCGGACAGCGTGGCCCAGCGACGGGCCGGCGGGTCACATCGTCTCGACACAGTGCCGGCGGAACGCCTTTTTCAACAGGTCCAATTCGGCGCGCAACAGGTCGATCTCGGCGCGCAGGTCATGGTCCAGCGGCGCGCCGGCGACGATGGCGAAACTGGCCAGCGTCGCGCCGCTGGCCGGGTCGCGCGCCACGAAGGTCTGCACCCCGTCCGAAAGCAGGTCAGCCGGGATCGGCACGCGCACCGCATAGCGGCCGGGCAGGTCGGCATCGGGGGTCAGCGTCACGCCCGAAAGCGGCGTGTCCAGATGCACCACCTCGATCACGGGCGGCGCCTCGCCCGCCGCGCCGTCCAGAACGCCCTCCCACACGCCCGCGTGCAGGCGCGTCGCCGCCAGGCGCAGGCCGGTGGCCCCCGTATCCCTCACAGCTCGGCCCTCGGGCGGCGGCTCAGCGTGACGTCGCGCAGCGTGATCTGGTTCATCTGCGGCCCCTCGAAGATCAGGTCCAGCCACATCTTCTCGAGCCGTTTCTCGTTCAGCCCGGTATAGGCCAAGTCGAATTCCACCGCCATCTCGCGCGTCTCCAGCGGCAGTTCGCGGACCAGCCGTTCCACGTTGGGGCCGTGCTGCACGTTCAGCCGGGCGAAGATTTCCAGCGGTTTCTCGGTCTCGATGGTGGTCTCCAGCCGCACCAGGTGGCGGCGGCGCAGCCCCGCCACGGCCTCGGCGGGCAGGTCGATGGCCAGCGACAGGAAATTGCCGTCGAACCGGAACACGTCCAGCCGCAGGCCATGGGGCGCGATATCCTGGGCCTGGGTGTTGCGCACCTGCCGGACGGTCAGTTCCGACCGCAGGCAATCGTGAAAAACGCGCGCCTCGGCGCCGATCGGGGTGTTGCTTTCGACCGCGGCGGCGCCCGCCGGGGTGATCGGGCCGCGGAAAAGTTCGGGCCGCCAGGCCCAGTCCGACCCCAGCGGCCTGCGCAGCGCGCTGGCCGGGCCCAGCGGCAGGCCCAGCCGGCCATCGGTGGCGTGCAGCACCCGGTCAAGCTGCCGGCGCAACCGCACCGCGCGCATGCGCAGCGGGCGCAGGTCCGCCGGGTCCATCGCGCCCACCGCGTCGGCGGCGCGCGCCCAGGCCGACACGGCATGTCGGAACAGGAACCTGTCGATCAGGGCGGCGGGTCTGGGGGCCATCGGGCGACTGCTCGGTCTCGGTTTCAGGCGAGTTTAATTCAGACCGGCCATGGTTTCATCCCGGTAAATCTCAGCGCCGCAAAAAACCGAAAAAGCGACCCAGTCCGGTCGGTTCGGCTTCGGCGGCCTGGGGGGCGGCCGCGGCAGCGGGCACCGGCGCCTCGGCGGGCGTGGCCGGGGCCGGGGCATCCGGCGCCGCGGCCCCGGGGGCCAGGCCCGCGCTCTCGGTGCGGATGCGGGCGGCGAAATCGCGCAGCACCGCCAGCCCCGCCTTGTCGCTGATCGGCCGGTCGTCGAAACCCACGACCGAGGCGGTGACGATGCGCCCGTTCACGTCGAAGATCGCGCGCCAGTAATCGTCGCGCAGCCCCGCGCCCAGGCCCGCACTGCGGTCGCGCGCGCGCAGCACGAACAGCCCGTCGCGGTCGAACATCTCGACCACCTCGACGCTGCTGGCGCGCCCGTCGCGGGCCAGCGCCGCGCGCCCCTCTTCGGTGCCGAAGAACCGCGCCAGGACCAGCGCGCGATCCTCTGGCGTGCCGCCCGGCCCCGGGTTCGCCGCGACCGAGGCGGTCAACAGCGCGTCCGTTGCCGGCACCGGCGCATTCCGCCGGCCCGAAATCGCCGCGCAACTGGCCATCAGGACAAAGGCCCCCTGCCCGCCGTCGCGGGTGGCCGTGCGGTCGATGCAGAACCCGCGCGGCCCGGCAATCGCCACCGTATCGTCGGCGACCGTCACCTTTTGCGGCGCCGCCCGCGACTGCAACAACCCGCCCAGCCCCGCCGTCGCCTGGGGGCCGCCGCCGACGCAGCCCGCCAGCGCCAGCGCCACGAGGCCGGCCAGGACCGGCCGGCCCGCGCGGCGTGGATCAGAGATCCATGTAGGCATGCTTCTCCTGGGCGCCGCCCGGATGGGTGACGGCCCCCTTGCGGGTGGACCCGACCAGCTGGGCGTATTTCCACAGCGCGCCCGAGGCATAGATCGTCTCCTTCGGGCCTTTCCAGGCCTCCTTGCGGGCGGCCAGTTCCGCGTCCGACAGCGCGACCGACAACTCGCCCTTGACCGCGTCGATGGTGATCATGTCGCCATCCTGCACCAGCGCGATCGGCCCGCCATGCGCCGCCTCGGGGCCCACATGGCCCACGCAGAACCCGCGCGTCGCGCCCGAGAACCGCCCGTCGGTGATCAGCGCGACCTTCTTGCCCATGCCCTGGCCCGACAGCGCGGCGGTGGTGGCCAGCATCTCGCGCATGCCGGGGCCGCCCGCGGGGCCCTCGTTGCGGATGACGATCACCTCGCCTTCCTGGTACTCGCGGTTCTGCACGGCGGCGAAGGCGTCCTCCTCGCATTCGAAGACGCGCGCCGGGCCTGTGAAGACCTGCTGGTCCCGCTCCATGCCCGCCACCTTCACGATGGCGCCCTCGGGGGCCAGGTTGCCCTTCAGGCCGACCACACCGCCGGTGGGCGAGAGCGGGGTGTCGACGGGGTAGATGACGCGGCCGTCGGCCTCGCGCTCCACCAGGTCGATCTCTTCGCCGATGGTGCGGCCGGTGACGGTCAGGCAGTCCTCGTGGATCAGGCCCGCCTTGCGCAGCTCCTTCATCACCACCGGCACGCCGCCGGCCTCGTAGAGGTCCTTGGCGACGTATTTCCCGCCCGGCTTCAGGTCGACGAAATAGGGCGTGTCGCGGAAGATGTCGGTCACGTCGAACAGGTCGAAATCGATCCCCGCCTCATGCGCGATGGCGGGCAGGTGCAGCCCGGCATTGGTCGACCCGCCGGTGCAGGCCACGACGCGCGCGGCGTTCTCCAGCGATTTGCGGGTGACGATGTCGCGGGCGCGGATGTTCTTTTCGATCAGGTTCATCACCGCCTGGCCAGAGGCCTCGCAATACTGGTCGCGGGATTCATAGGGCGCGGGCGCGCCGGCCGAGTTGGGCAGCGCCAGCCCGATCGCCTCCGAGACGCAGGCCATGGTGTTGGCGGTGAACTGGCCGCCACAGGCCCCCGCCGAGGGGCAGGCGACCTTTTCCAGCGCGATCAGCGCCTCTTCCGACATGTTGCCGGCCTGGTTCTGGCCCACCGCCTCGAACACGTCCTGCACGGTGACGTCCTTGCCCTCGTGCCGGCCCGGCAGGATCGAACCGCCATAGATGAACACCGACGGCACGTTCAGCCGCAGCATCGCCATCATCATCCCCGGCAGGGACTTGTCACAGCCCGCCAGACCCACCAGCGCGTCGTAGCAATGCCCGCGCATGGTCAGTTCCACGGTGTCCGCGATCGCCTCGCGCGAGGCCAGCGACGAGCGCATCCCCTCGTGGCCCATGGCGATGCCGTCGGTCACCGTGATCGTGGTGAACTCGCGGGGCGTGCCATGCGCCTCCTTGACGCCCATCTTGACCGCCTGGGCCTGCCGGTTCAGCGCGATGTTACAGGGCGCCGCCTCGTTCCAGCAGGTCGCCACGCCGACGAAGGGCTGGTGGATCTCGTCCTCGGAAATCCCCATCGCATAGTAATAGGATCGGTGCGGCGCGCGGGCCGGGCCCTCGGTCACATGGCGGCTGGGCAGGCGGGACTTGTCGACGGGTCGCTTGAGCATGGGAACCTCCGGAACGTGGTGCCATGGGAATAGACGCAAGGGCCGGGCAGAGACAAGCGATTGATGGGGGCGGCGGGGCGGTCTAGGGTCGCGTCGGCAAGAGATTAGGGGCCGATGCGCTACCAACCTCACGAAAGCCTGGTCGAACCCGCGCGCGCCCTTCCGGCGCTGTGGCGGCTGGCCGCCGGGGCGGTCACGGCGCTGGCGGTCTATTACGGGCTGATCTACGCGCTGTTCGGCCTGGTCGCCATCGCCAGCGGGGCCGAGATCGCGGCCTCGGTCTTTTCCGGGGTCTTCGTCACTACCCTGACCGCGGCCGGAACGCTGGGGCTGCTGGCCTCGTTCGGGTTCCTGGTGGTCGGCACGCTGGTGGCCGCGCAGCTGTTCCATCACCGCGGGTTGCGCACGCTGACCGGTCCGCCTTCGCTGGCCGCGATCCATTTCGCGCGGGTGCTGCGGGCGCTGGCGCTGCTTTACGCGGTGGTGTGGCTGATACTGCCCACCGGGGTGCCGCTGACGCCGCATGTCGATTTCGGCCGCTGGCTGACGCTCTTGCCGCTGGCGGTGCCGCTGATCCTGCTGCAGGTCGGCGCCGAGGAACTGTTCTTCCGCGGTTACCTGCAACAGCAACTCGCCGCCCGGTTCCGTTCCCCCGCGATCTGGATCGGCCTGCCCGCCGCCCTGTTCGCCTGGGGCCATTACATGCCCGAGGAAACCGGCGCCAACGCGCTGATGGTGGCGGCCTGGGCGGGCGTCTTCGCGGCCGCCGCCGCCGACCTGACCGCGCGCACCGGCACGCTGGGGGCGGCCATCGCGCTGCATTTCGCCAACAATGCGGTGGCGATCCTGTTCCTGTCGCTGCCCGGCCCGGTCTCGGGGCTGGCGCTGTATACCTACCCGTTCACCCCCGACGACCCGGCCCTCACACCGCTGTTCCTGGTCGACCTGGGCATGATCGGCGTGTCGTGGCTGGCCGCCCGCGTCGCCCTTCGCGTCTGAGTTGAAGCCGCCCCCGCCGCGCGCTAGCTTGCGCCCGAACCGCCCCAACCCCGGATCCCAGATGCGCGCGCCCCTTTTCGAGGCCTATATCGAACCCGCCCGGCTTTACCCCGAGATCTGGCGCCTGGTCCTGGCGGTCGGCGTGATCCTGCTGATCTATGCGGGGTGTTTCGCGCTGATGCTGGTGGGCGCTTACCCGGTGCTGGGGCCGCTCAACTATTTCGGCTGGCTTCAGGGGCTGACCGCGCCCGCCCAGCCGGGCCAGACGCTGTTCCTGCTGGCGACGTTCCTGGGCATGGGGCTGGGCGTGCTGATCGCCACGCCCGCGCTGCATTACCGCGACCCGGGCACGCTGTTCGGCCCCTTGCGCGACTGGATGCGCGGGTTTTTCCTGTCGCTCGCCGTCCTCGTGCCGGTCTATGCGCTGCTCTTCGTGATCGGCCGCGCCATCGCCCCGCCCGAGGCCAACCTGGCCATGGCCGAGTGGACGCGGCTCCTGCCGCTGGCGCTGATCCTTGTGCTGGTCCAGACCGGGTCCGAGGAACTCTTGTTCCGCGGCTACCTGCAACAGCAACTGGCCGCGCGCTTTGCCTGGCGGGCGGTCTGGATGGGGCTGCCGGCACTGGCCTTCACCGCGCTGCACTACAACCCGATGGCCGGCGGCAACGCCTGGGTCGTGCTGGTCGCGATCCTGGCCTTCGCGCTGGCCGCCGCCGACCTGACCGAGAAATCGGGCAGCCTCGGGATGGCGATGGGCTGGCATTTCATTAACAATTGCAGCTCGCTCCTGATCCTCTCGGTCAAGGGCACGATCACGGGGCTTGCGCTCTATGTCACGCCGTTCGACCTGACCGATTCCACGATGGCGCCCTTCGCCCTGGTCCTGGACATGCTGGTGATCCTGGGCATCTGGCGGCTTCTGCGCGCGCTGATCTGACCGCGCCCAGCGCGATTGCATTTCCCGCCCCCGCGGCTTATCTGAGCGGCCAGACCGAGCGAAGGGTGGCGCGCCGCATGAACTGGATCAACAACTACGTCCGGCCCAAGATCAACTCGCTGTTCTCGCGCCGCGAGATGCCCGAGAACCTGTGGACCAAATGCGACGTCTGCGGGACGATGCTGTTCCACCGCGAACTGGCGGACAACCTGAACGTCTGCACCTCCTGCGGCCACCACATGGGCATCACGCCCCGCGACCGGTTCCTGACGCTCTTCGACGGCGGCATCTTCACCGAGGTGACCGTGCCCATGCCCGTCACCGACCCGCTGGGCTTCCGCGACCAGAAGAAATACCCCGACCGGATGCGCGCCGCGCAAAAGGGCACCGGCGAGCGCGAGGCGATGCTGGTCGCCGAGGGCGAGATCGGCCGCACCCCCGTGGTCTGCGCCGCCCAGGATTTCAGCTTCATGGGCGGGTCGATGGGCATGTATGTCGGCAACGCCATCATCGCCGCCGCCCAGCGCGCCGTCGAACTGCGCCGCCCGCTGATCCTGTTCTCGGCCGCCGGCGGCGCACGGATGCAGGAAGGCATTCTCAGCCTGATGCAGATGCCGCGCTCGACCGTGGCGGTGCAGATGCTGAAAGAGGCGGGCCTGCCCTATATCGTGGTGCTGACCCATCCCACCACCGGGGGCGTGACCGCCTCCTACGCCATGCTGGGCGACGTCCAGATCGCCGAACCCAACGCGCTGATCTGCTTTGCCGGCCCCCGCGTGATCGAACAGACCATCCGCGAGAAACTGCCCGAGGGCTTCCAGCGCGCCGAATACCTGCTGGAACACGGCATGCTGGACCGGGTGACGCCGCGGACGAAACTGCGCGAGGAACTCATCACCATCACCCGCATGCTGATGGGCCTGCCCCCCGCGGTGATCGCCGACCTGCCGCCGCCCGCCAGCCTGTCGCACGGCCCCTCCGAGGGCGACCAGGACGGCACCGAAAACGCCGAACCGCCGCGCCGCCCGACACCGCCCGATGCCGAACCGCCCGAGGCGGACGCCAAGACGTGAGCGGCGAGAACAGCGACGCCCTCCTTGCGCGGCTGATGGCGTTGCACCCCAAGATCATCGACCTGACGCTGGACCGCGTGTGGCGCCTTCTGGCCGCGCTCGACCACCCCGAACGCCGCCTTGCCCCGGTGATCCACATCGCGGGCACCAACGGCAAGGGGTCCACGCTCGCGATGATCCGCGCGGGGCTGGAAGGCGCGGGCCAGCGCGTGCAGGCCTATACCTCGCCCCATCTCGCGCGCTTCCACGAACGCATAAGGCTGGCCGACGGGCTGATCTCAGAACCCGCGCTGACCGCGGTGCTGGACGAATGCGCCCGCGCCAATGGCACCGCCCCCATCACCTATTTCGAGATCACCACCTGCGCCGCGCTTCTCGCCTTTGCCCGCGACCCGGCCGATTACTGCCTGCTCGAGGTCGGCCTGGGCGGGCGGCTGGACGCGACCAACGTGATCGACACGCCGCGGCTCACGGTCATCACGCCCGTGGATCTGGATCACCAGCAATACCTCGGCGACACCCTGCGCGAGATCGCCGCCGAAAAGGCCGGCATCCTGAAACGCGGCGTGCCCTGCGTCGTCGGCCCGCAACAGGACGCCGCGCTCGACGTGATCGAGGCCCGCGCCGCCAAGGTTGGCGCGCCGCTCATCGCCCATGGCCAGCACTGGCACGTCTGGGAAGAACGCGGACGGCTGATCTATCAGGACGAGCGCGGCCTTCTCGACCTGCCGATGCCCGCCCTTGTCGGCGCCCACCAGGTGCAGAACGCCGGGATCGCGCTGGCCGCGCTCCGCGCGCTGGACATGAACGACGACGCCTGCGAGGCCGCGCTGACCCGCGCGACATGGCCCGCCCGCCTGCAACGGCTGCGCACCGGGCCGCTGGTCACCGCCGCGGGCCGGGCCGAACTGTGGCTTGACGGCGGCCACAACCCCGCCGCCGGCGCCGCCCTGGCCGAGGCGGTGACCCGCCTCTCGCCCCGGCCGCTGCACCTGGTCTGCGGGATGCTCAACACCAAGGATGTCGCGGGCTACATGCGGCCGCTGGCGGGCGTGGCCGAAACCCTCACCGCCGTGTCGATCCCCGGCGAAACCGCGACCCTTCCGGCCGACACCACCGCCGCCGCGGCCCGGTCCGCGGGCCTGCCCGCCACCACCGCCGACAACGTTGCCCAGGCCGTCGCCCGCATCGCCGAAGCCACCCCCAACGCCCGCATCCTGATCTGCGGCTCGCTCTACCTTGCCGGAAACGTCTTGCGCGAGAACGGCTAGGCGGTCCCGTCGCGCGCCCAGTCCGCGGCCTGCATCTCCCGCAAACGGCTTGCCGTCCGCTCGAACTCGAACGAGCCCGCCCCTTCGAGATAGAGCATCTCCGGCTCCGCCGCGGCCGAGGCGATCAGGCGCACGCGCCCCTCGTACAGCGCATCCACCAGCGTCACGAAACGCCGCGCCTCGTTGTAGTTCTCGCTCGACAGGCGCGGGATGTCCTCCAGGATCAGCACCCGAACGGCCTCGGCGATCGCCAGGTAATCCGCCGGACCCAGCGGTTTCGCGCACAGATCCCAGAAACTTGCCCGCGCGACCCCGTTGTGGAACAGCGGCAATTCCACCTCGCGGCCCTGCACCTTCAGAACCAGCGGCGCGCCCGCGCCTTCGGTGAAATCCTGCCAGATCGCCTCCATCGCCTCGCGCGCCAGGCGGTCGGCGGGGGTGAAATAGACATCCGCCCCGGTCAGCCGGTTCTGCCGGTAATCCGTGGGCGAGGCCAGGTGCACCACTTCCAGCCGCTCCTCGATCAGCCGGATGAAGGGCACGAACCGGTCCCGCTGCAACCCGTCCTTGTACAGGTCCCCCGGCACCCGGTTCGACGTGGTCACCACCGTCACCCCGGCGCCGAGCATCAACTCGAACAACCGGCCCACGATCATCGCGTCGGTGATATCGGTGATCTGCATCTCGTCCAGGCACAGCAGGCGCAGCCCCTTGCAGATCTCGGCCGCCACCGGTTTCAGCGCGTCATCCGCCCCCTTGGCACGCGCCGCGTGCAGCCCCGCCTGCACCTCCTGCATGAAGGCATGGAAATGCACCCGCCGCTTGTCCTCGATCGCCACGGTGCGGTGAAAGAAATCCATCAGCATGGATTTCCCGCGCCCCACGCCGCCCCACAGGTACAGCCCGCGCACCGGCTCGGGCGGCGGGGCCTTGCGGAACAGCCCGCCCCGGGGCCGCGGCGCCGGGCGTTCCAGCGCCTCGCGGATGCGGTCCAACGGGGCCAGCGCGGCGATCTGCGCGGGGTCGGGATGCCAGTCCCCGGCCTCGACGTTCTCGTCATAGAGATGGCGCAGACTCTTGCCCATGGCCCGCGTTCTAGTGCGCTGCACCGCAGAAAGAAAGCCCGCCGCCCGCTAGCCGCCCGCGCACCACGCCTCCAGGATATGGGCGCAGGTCATCAGGTCCAGATGCGCGCCGCCGCCGTTCTTGAACAGGGTGATCTCGTCCGCCGACCGCCGCGCGAAGGCACCCCCGGCAAGGTCGTAATAATCGGCCACCACGTCCGCCTCGGCGATCGCGCCCGCCTCCAGCGGGATCTTCAGCTCGCCGATATGGCCCAGCGTCGTGGCCCGGCTGTCGACGAAGATGCGCGCGCGGCCCAGCGCCGCGTCGTCGGCCTCGCGCATGTCGGGGCGATAGGCGCCGATCAGGTCGACATGCTGGCCCGGCCGCAACCAGTCGCCCCGGATCAGCGGTTCGGTCGACATGGTGGCCGAGGTCACGATATCGGCCGCCCGCACCGCCGCCGCCAGGTCGCTGGCCACCGCCACCTGCGGGAAGGCCGAGGCCAGCCGCTCCGCCCCCGCGGCCGAGCGGTTCCAGACCGTGAAATGCGCACCCGGAAACGCGCTGGAATAGGCCTCGTACAGCGAATGGGCCACCGTGCCCGCGCCCACGATCAGGATTTCGCGGCTGTCGGGCCGGGCCAGTTTCGTCGCCGCCAGCAGGCTGTCGCCCGCGGTCTTCCACTTGGTCACAAGGTGGAAATCGACGATCGCCTCCAGCGTGCCGTCGCGGTCGGAATACAGGCTGACGCCGCCGTTCACCACCGGCTTGCCGTCCGCCGGGTTGCCCGGAAAGATCGTCGCCGATTTGACCGCGATGCCCAGCCCGTCGATCCAGGCCGCCCGCGACAACAGCGTGTCGGGATCGCGATACAGGAACGTGTCGCCGATCTCGGCCCGCGGCAGGCGGTGGCCGGCCTCCAGCGCCGCGATCAGGCCCGCCCAGGTCAGGCAGCGTTCGCCTTCTTCGAAGCCGATGATCTCAGGCATGGGCCCTCCTTTCCATCTCGTCCAGCACCCCTTCGGCGACCAGCCGCGCGGCCCAGCCCTCGGGGCCGTCGAACAGGTGCGTTTGCCAGCCCCGCGCCTTTGCCGCGGCGATGTTCTCGGGCCGGTCGTCGGTAAAGATCAGTGCCCCCGGCGCGATCCCGCTGTCGCGTTCCACGATCTCGTAGATCGCGGGGTCGGGCTTGATGACGCCCAGCCGGCCCGAGACATAGGCCCGGTCGAACAGGTCGAAGAACGGATAGGCGGCGCGTGCGATTTCAAAGGTCGGCACCCCGAAATTCGTCAGCGCGAAGACGGGCACGCCGCGCGATTTCAACGCCGTCAGGATGCGCACCGATGCGGGGAAGGCGGGGCTTGCCATCTCCAGCCAATGGCTTTCCCACAGCCGGATTTCCGCGGCCCAGCCCGGGTGCCGCGCGGCCATCCCCGCCACCGCCTCCGACAGGTCCGCGCCCAGGTCGACCGACAGGTTCATCCCCTCCAGGTCGACCTCGGAAAACAGCGCGCGGCGCCGCTCGGGGCCGATCATGCGGTCGTAGAACGCCTCGGGCTGCCAGTCGATCAGCACGCGGCCGATGTCGAAGATCACCGCCTCGATGGGCATGGGGCCTCCTTGTGCCGGGTCGGCGGCAGGCTAGCGGCAGGCCCCCGCGCCCGAAAGGGGAAATCCCGCCCCCGCGCCTATCCGCCCCGCCGCGCGGTGCGCAGCGCGCGGTCCAGCGCGTCCAGGAACCGCGACCGGTCGGCCTTGGAAAACCCGCGCCCGCCGCCCTGGCGGAACGGATCGGCCGCGCGCAGGTCGGCCATCAGGTCGCGGGTGGCCAGCTTTTGCCCGATATTCGCGGGCGTGAACGGCTCGCCCGTGTGGTTCAGCACCTGCGCCCCCGCGGCCACGCATTTCGCGGCCAGCGGGATATCGGCCGTCACCACCACGTCCTGCGGTCCGGCCCGGTCCGCGATCCACTTGTCGGCCTCGTCGGGGCCTTCGGGCACATAGACCATGCGCGCCAGCGGGTGATCGACGGGCCGCAGCCCGCCATTCGCCACGTAATGGATTTCCGCCCCGTGCCGTTCGGCCACCCGCAGCGCCTCGGCCTTGACCGGGCAGGCGTCGGCGTCGACCAGGACGCGGATCACCCGTACAGCGCCTCGGCATGGAAGGCGACGTGATCCTCCATGAAGGTCGAGACGAAGAAATAGCTGTGGTCATACCCGCCCTGCATCCGGAAAATCGCCGGGTGCCGCGTCTCGGTGATCGCCGCGGCCAGCGCCTCGGGCATCAGCGAATCGATGAACTGGTCGCCGGTGCCCTGGTCGATCAGCATCGGCCCCGCGAACCCGTTTTCCCGCAGCGACAGGCAGGCGTCGTGCCGGGTCCAGTCCACGTTCCCCTCGCCCAGGTAGGCATGGATCGGCTTTTTCGCCCAGTCGGATTCGCTGGGATGGGTGATCGGCGCAAAGGCCGACACGGACGCGAACCGCCCCGGATAGGCCATCGCGATGGTCAGCGCACCGTGCCCGCCCATCGAATGGCCGGTGATCGCCTGGCGTTCCTCGTCCACGGCGAAATTGTTCACGATCACGCGGGGCAGTTCCTCGGCCACGTAATCCCACATCCGGTAATGCGCGGCCCACGGGTCTTGCGTGGCATTGACGTAGAACCCCGCGCCCTGGCCGAGGTTGTACATCTCGTGATCCGCCACGCCCTCGCCCCTGGGCGAGGTGTCGGGAAAGACCAGCGCGATCCCCTGTTCGGCGGCCCATTGCTGGGCGCCCGCCTTGACCATAGCGTTCTCATGCGTGCAGGTCAGCCCCGACAGGTACCACAGCACCGGCACCGGGCCGTCCTCGGCCTCGGCGGGCAGGAACAGACCAAAGGTCATGTCGCATTTGCAGGCGTCGGAGGCGTGCCGGTACACGCCCTGCATGCCGCCAAAGCATTTGTTCTCGGAAAGGGTTTCCATGGCACTCGCTCCCTCGCTGGCCCGGGCTATGGCCTAGCGCGCCGACCCCGGTTCGGCAAGGTCACAGCGTCAGAACCCAGGCGATCACCGCCGGAACCGTCAGGATCGAGGCCGCCGTCGAGATCAGGATCGAGGCCGAAACCCGCTGCGGCGCGACCCCGTAATGCTGCGCCAGGATATAGACATTGCCCGCCACCGGCAGCGCGGCGGCCGCGATCATCACCCCCGCGGCATATGGTTCAACGTTGAACAATACCAGGGCGGCAAAGGCCACGGCGGCCGGGTGCAGCACCAGCTTGGCCAGGGACAGCCAGCCCGCCACCGCCACCCGCTCGGCCGATTTGGTGGCCAGCGACGCGCCGATGGCGAACAGCGCGCCGGGCGTGGCCGCGCCACCCAGGATCGTCAGGAAATCGTTCAGCGGCACGGGCATCGGCAGGCGCACCGCCGACCACGACAGGCCCAGAACGATCGACACGATCATCGGGTTCCTGACCAGCCCCACCCCCACGGTGCGAAGGATGCGCAGCCTCAACCGCCCCTCGCGCGCGGCGGTGATCAGGATCACGATCAGGCTGGAAAACACGATCAGGTCGACCGCCAGCACCATCATCACCGGCCCGACCGCCGCCTCGCCCAACAGCACGGCCAGCATCGGGATCCCCAGGAACCCGGTATTGCCGATGGCGGCGCATTGCGCCTCGACCGCGGCCTCGGCCATGCCGCGCCCGCGCAGGAAAGCCACCGCCGCCGCCAGCAGGTAAACCGCCATCGTGCCGGCCAGGTAGGCGCCCAGGAAACCCGGGTCGACCAGCTCGGCCACCGGCAGGTTCGCGGCAAAGCGGAAGATCATCGCCGACAGCGCGAAGTAGAAGACGAACTTCGTCAGCCAGGCGGTCGCCTCGGGGGTAAAGAACCGCGTGCACCCGGCGCCATAGCCAAGCCCGATCAACGCGAAGAACGGCAGGGTCTGCAGAAAGATCGCCAGCATTGCGCCGGGCTAGCACGCGGCGGACCGATTGGGAATGCCGGCCGCCGCCCCTAGCCCGACCCGATCAGGATCCCCGCCGCCAGCACCAGCGCGCCGCCCAGCACCACCTGGAAGGCCGCGCGGAAGAACGGCGTTTCCATGTATTTCTTCTGGATCCAGGCAATCGCCCACAATTCCACGAACACCACGATCAGCGCGATGATCGTCGCCGTCCAGAAATGCGGGATCAGGTAGGGCAGCGCGTGGCCAAGGCCCCCCACCGCCGTCATCACCCCCGACGCGATGCCCCGTTTCACCGGCGAGCCGCGCCCCGAGATTTCGCCGTCATCCGACGCGGCCTCGGTGAAGCCCATGGAAATCCCCGCCCCGATCGAGGCCGCCAACCCCACCAGGAAGGTCGTCCAGGTGTCCTGCGTGGCGAAGGCCGTGGCAAAGATCGGCGCCAGCGTCGAGACCGACCCGTCCATCAACCCCGCCAGCCCCGGCTGCACCCAGGTCAGCACGAATTGCCGGTGCGCGGTGCGCGCCTCCTGTTCCTTCTCGTCCTCGCCCAGATGCTCGCCCACCAGGCTGTCGGCGGTCGCCTCGTGCCCGGCCTCGGCCGCCGCCAGGTCGCCCAGCAGTTTGCGCGTGTCCGCGTCCGCGGTGCGCTGCGCCGCCTTGACGTAGAAATTGTGGGCGTCCCGCTCCATCATCTCGGCTTCTTCGCGGATCCGCTCGATCCCGAGGTTCTCGATCAGCCAGACCGGCCGCCGCGCGTAATAGCCCGAGACATGTTCGCGCCGGATCAGCGGGATCACCTCGCCGAACCGTTCGCGGTGCTTTTCGATCAGGCGCCTGCGGTGGCTGTCCTCCTCGCGGGCCATCTCCTCGAACACCCGCGCGGAATCGGGGTAATCGGTGCGCAGCCGCTCGGCATAGCTGCGATAGATGCGCGCGTCGTCCTCTTCGGACGAAATCGCAAGCGCCAGGATTTCCTGTTCGCTGAGGTCGGAAAAGCGGCGGCGCTGGCTGACACCGGGAATCATGCGGGGTCCTCACATTTTAGAATGGTTCTAAAATATCGCGGATCGGTCGAGGTTCAAGGGGACCAATGCCGCACCCGGGCCGCCGCCGACAGGGGGCCATTTGCCGCCCCCCGCCCGGCTTGCCCGCACTGAACCGCCCGGTTTAGACTGTGCCCCCCAGACACGCGTGAGGCCATGAACGCCACTCCCGGCCGGATCAAGAAGGGGCGCAAGTTCGACCAGGTGCTGCACGGCGCCCGCGAGGTGTTCCTGCGCGACGGCTTCGAAGGGGCCAGCGTGGACGACATCGCGCGCGCCGCCGGCGTGTCCAAGGCCACGCTATACAGCTATTTCCCCGACAAGCGGCTGTTGTTCGTCGAGGTGTTCCGCCTGGAATGCGACCGCCAGACCATGGCCGCGCTGGACGAGATCGACTTCGCCGCGCCCGTGCCGGCCGTCCTGCGCAAGGCGGGCGAACACATGGTCGCGTCCTTCCTGTCCGAACTCAACCAGGCCGTGTTCCGCGTCTGCGTGGCCGAGGCCGACCGCTTCCCCGAACTGTGCGACGCCTTCTACCACTCGGGCCCGCGGCGGCTGCATGACGAGCTGGTAGCCTATCTCGCCGGCGTCAACGACCGCGGCGAACTGGCGATCCCCGACCCGCCGCTCGCCGCCGACCAGTTCATCGAACTGTGCAAGGCCGACCTTTACCTGCGCCACCTGTTGCGCCTGGCCGACAGCTTTCCCCCCGCCGAGATCGACCGCGTGATCGACGGGGCGGTGGCCACCTTCATGGCGCGTTACGGCCGCTAGGGGTCAGTCGACGCGGCGCACCTGCAACTGGTTGCCCACCTTGCGCGTCTCGAACCGTTTCAGCTCGCGCACCAGGTCCGACAGCTTGCGCTTGCCATAGCTGCGGGTGTCGAAATCGGGGTTGTCGGCGGTGATGTACTGGCCCAGCTGGCCCAGCGTGTACCACTCGTCCTCCTGGTCGATCTTGTCCATCGCGCGCAGGATCATCCCGATCGCGTCGGTCGGCGGCCGCTTGCCCGCGGGCGCGGCGGCTGTGGCGGCGGGGCCCTTCTGGGCGGGGGCCGGCTCCTCGACGATATTCTCGATCAGCACGAAGCGGTTGCAGACATTGCGCAAGCTGACCGGCGCCTTGGCCTCGCCGATGCCGATCACGTCCAGCCCGTGTTCGCGGATGCGGCTGGCCAGCCGCGTGAAATCGCTGTCCGACGAGACCAGAACGAACCCGTCGAACCGGCCCGAATGCAGGATGTCCATCGCGTCGATCACCAGCCCGATATCCGAGGCGTTCTTGCCCTTGGTGTTCGCGGTTTCCTGGTGCGCCACCAGGCCGAGGGCCAGCACCTTTTCCGCCCAGGGCTTCAGCCGGTCGGACGACCAGTCGCCATAGACCCGGCGCAGCGCCGGTTCCCCGAAGGAGGTGATTTCCTTCAGGATCGCCTCGGCA
>JBNGDM010000036.1:0-17078 GCA_049975105.1 Rhodovulum sp.
GCTTCCTTCCGGACCTGACCGGGTTGGCGAGGCGCTCGCCCGCGCCAACCTCTCAATCGGTTACATAAGGACAGTCGGGCAGATTCGCAAGGATCGCAACCAATGCGGGTCGGCCACTGCCTAAAGCGAGATGCGGAACCGGATGAATCCGTCGGGCCCGTCGCCGGCAAGTTCCATGTCCAAGGCGGCCATCTGGTCAAGATAGGCAATCGCCCGCGGCCCGGTGTCGAAGAGCACCGTCGTTCCGGGCATCGGCGCAAAGCGCCAGTTATTGTCGGCGGTCGGATCGATAGTGCCCTGTTCTGCGATATACCGCACGATCACGTCGCGGTTGGTATCGGGCGCCTGCAGGATGATCGTGTCACCCGTCGCCCCCGGGAACTCGCCACCGCCACCCGCGCGGTAATTGTTGGTCGCGACAACGAATTCCATATCGTCGGTCACCGGTTGGCCTTGCCAGGTCAGGTCCACGATCCGCGTCGCGCTCGCATCCAGCAGCCTGCCCTTGGGGTCAAAACGCGAGGGCTGGGACAGGTCGATCCGGTATTCCACTCCGTCGATCATGTCGAAGTTGTAGCTGGGGAAGTCGGGGTTCAGAAGAACCTGGTCCCGCGCGCCCGGCGCGATCCGGTTGAACATCCCCGCCGAACGTTCGAGCCATCCCCTGAGTTCGGCGCCGGTGATACGAACGGCGCGGACCGTATTGGGATAGAGATAGAGGTCGGCCACGTGCTTGATCGCGATGTCGCCGGCCGGTACGTCTGTATAGTAGTCGGGACCCGAACGCCCCCCCGCCTTGAACGGGGCCGCAGCCGACAAAAGCGGCAGCCCCTCGTGGACAGTGCCCTTCAGCATCTCGGCGACATACCAAAGCTGCGCGTTCGATACGATCTGTACCGAAGGATCGTCGGCCACCAACGCAAAATAACTGTAGAGCGGCGCCGAGGTCCGGCCCACCGCGCGGCGGATATAGGAGAGCGTTTCCTTGTGTTCCTTTTCGACCGAGTCGAGCACATAGCCCGCACTTTCCACCAGCGGCGTTACCGAGCGGTCGTCATTCCGGCGCGAAATCGGACGCAATTCGCTTTCGTGGCTGGCGATCCGCCAGCGCGCACCGTCATATTCCAGCAACAAGTCGATGACACCGAGATGCGAGCCCCAGAACCCGCCCATTACTGCCGGCTTGCCGTGGATCGTTCCCTTTTCAGCGTCCACCCCGGCAATCCCCGCGAATGCGGGACCAGGGAAAGACAAGTGCTGGTGGCCCGTCATCACCACATCGATCCCGTCGACCGCCGCGAGCGGGATACTGGCATTCTCCTGCCCATCGACATGGGCGATTTCCCCGATACCGGAATGGTTCAGCGCCACGACGATCTCAGCGCCCCGCTCCTTCATAACCGGCACCCAGGCCTGCGCCGTCTCGACGATATCGCGGGCCGCGACCTTGCCTTCCAAATGGCGGCGATCCCAAGTCATGACCTGTGGTGGCACGAAACCGATCACACCCACCCGGATCGGATGCGCGACACCCGCCCCATCTGTCAAGGTTCGCTCGAGGATGACGAAAGGCTTTACCAGTGGCATGTCCTCCGTCGGCCCGGCGCCGAGGTGGCGGACGATATTGGCCGAGATGACCGGGAAATCGGCCCCGGCGATCGAGTTCAGAACGAAATCCAGCCCGTAATTGAACTCATGGTTGCCCAGCGTCGAGGCATCGAAGCCGACCGCGTTCATCGCCTGGATGATCGGATGCATGTCGCCATGGTTCATCCCACGTTCGTAGGCGATATAGTCGCCCATGGGATTGCCCTGAAGAAAATCGCCATTGTCGAACAACAGCGAGTTCGTCGCCTCGGCGCGGATATCGCCGATATGGGCGGCCGTACGGGCAAGCCCCACGGTGTCGACCGGACGGTCGGAATAGTAGTCGTAGGGATAGATGTGAACATGCAAATCGGTCGTTTCCATCAGGCGCAGATGCGCCTGGTTCGCGGCCGCTCGGGCGGAAAAGTGATGCAGCGCGATCAAAGTCGTCCCCGCAGCAGTGCCGGCCAGTATGGCGCGGCGGTTGAGGTCGCATTTTGGCGGGTGGCTCATCCGATCATTCTCGGAACTGGCCCGGACATGGGCCATGGCACAATGACCAGATTACCACCTTCACGGGTGTCCTACAGTAACTGGCCAGAGGTTGGAACGCGAGAGTGAATTCTCGCATAAGGCGAGTAGGAAGTCCTTGTTGGCCCGAGCGTGGCATGGCAGGCACGGCGGAAAGAGGAGAGGGCGCATGCGGTTGGCAGAGCAAGTGACGTTCGGCGGGAATGGCCGGCTTGACCGGGCCGCCCAGCTAAGGGGTGACCCACGTCGCCTGGCCGCGCTGATTGCCGACGACAGCGCGCGCATTCTTCCTCTCTGGCGGGGAAAGCCGCTGGTCTGCGACGAGGGACTGGGGTGGATCACGCCGGGCCACGCCGCCGTTGCGGACAGAGAAAGGAACGCGGTCTTCCTTGGTCTTTCGGATGGCGCCGCCTATTTCGCGGTCGACCTCTCGGACTGGGACCCCGGCGCGGTGCCCGACACGCTGGGCGCCTTTATCGACCGGTCCGAACAGCGGCACCCCGACCTGCCAGACAACCATGTCTTCGTCGAGCTTCGCCGTGACATGACGCGGCTCACCCCGCTCGACGCCGAACTGGCGGCAACCGCAAAGGCCATTCTCGGCTGGCATTCGACGCACCGTTTCTGCGCTCGGTGCGGCAGCGAGAGCAATGTCGCCCAAGCGGGCTGGCAGCGGGACTGTCCCGTCTGTGGCAGCCACCACTTCCCACGCACCGATCCGGTGGTCATAATGCTGATAACGCGTGGCAATACGGTTCTTCTGGGCCGCTCTCCCGGCTGGCCCGATGGGATGTTCTCGTTGCTTGCAGGCTTCGTCGAACCGGGCGAAACGATCGAGGCCGCGGTGCGCCGCGAGGTGGCTGAAGAAGCGGGGATCGCGGTCGGCTCGGTCGAGTACCTGGCAAGCCAACCCTGGCCTTTCCCAACCTCGTTGATGATCGGTTGTCGTGGGCTGGCAACCAGCCACGAGATTACCCTTGACCCAATTGAACTCGAAGCCGCGCACTGGAGCACCCGCGAAGAGGTGCTCGCGGCATTCGCCGGCGAACGGCCTGGCCTCTTGCCGGGGCGCCAAGGGGCAATCGCGCATTTTCTTCTCAGATTGTGGGTTGCGGACCGGCTCGATTGAAGCAAGATCGGGCGAGGAGGGCAACTTGATGCCGGTTCAATGAAATTCTCGGCGCGCGAAGATATCGATCTTGCCATCGAAGAGGTGTTTGAGGTCCTTTCGGATTTCGACCGGATGGAGCGAGCGGCCCTGCGCCGGGGCGCCGAGATATCGCGTTTAGATGCGTTGGCCGCGCCAGGCCCCGGGATGATCTGGGCCGCAGAGTTCACTTTTCGTGGCAAACGCCGCGCGCTTCGCACCGAACTGACCGGCTTCCTGCCGCCAGAGAACATCGTCGTGGAATCTACCGTGAGCGGCCTGACCGGGATCAGCACGGTCGACCTGGTGCGGCTTTCGCCCCGTCAGACGCGGCTTGCCGTCGCAATCGATCTTAGACCGCAGACCATCCCGGCACGCATGTTCTTGCAGACGCTGCGCTTGGCCAAGGCACGTATGTCACAGCGATTCAAGTCGGGCGTGACCCGGTTTGCCCGCGAACTCGAGTCGGGAACCTTGCACCGCTCCGAACTCTGACCGTTCGCGCAGCCACTCGCTGCATTTCGCATCCACTCCCCTAGTGGCGCTTGCGGTCTGCTGGGTAGACCCCCAGGATCTCCACCTGCGAGGTGAAGTAATCCAGTTCGTCCAGCGCACGTTTGACATGCGGATCGTCGGGGTGGCCCTCGATATCGGCATAGAACTGCGTCGCGGTGAACGAACCATCGACCATGTAGCTTTCCAGCTTGGTCATATTAACGCCGTTCGTCGCGAACCCGCCCATCGCCTTGTAAAGCGCCGCCGGTATGTTGCGGACCTGGAAAACGAAGGTCGTCATCATCCCCAGATCGCCCCGGCGTGTCCAATCTGGCTGGCTCGCCATCAATAGAAAGCGGGTCGTGTTCTTGTCGTGGTCCTCGATATGTCGGGCGAGGATGTCGAGCCTGTAGATCTCGGCCGCGAGGTCACCGGCCAGCGCTGCGAGACTGCGATCGCCGAGTTCGGCCACATGCTGGGCCGACCCGGCCGTGTCGGCCCCCGTCATCCGGTGGATGCCGTGCCGGTGCAGGAAGTCACGGCATTGGCCGAGCAGAACCGTGTGGCTCATCGCGTGGGTAACCTCTTCCAGGCGAGTGCCCGGAACCGCCAACAGGTTGATATGCACCCGCACGAAGGCCTCGTTCACGATGTGAAGGCCTGAATGGGGCAACAGTTGGTGAATGTCGGCCACCCGCCCGTAGGTCGAGTTTTCGACCGGAAGCATCGCCAGCGCTGCCTCTCCGGTTCTGACCGCCTCGATCACGTCCTCGAAGGTGCGGCAGGGAAGCGCCTCCATCTCGGGGCGGGCGTCGCGACAGGCCTGGTGCGAATAGGCGCCCGGCTCTCCCTGGAAAGCGATGCGTTGGGTCATAAAGGCGGCCGCTCCTTGTCCGGACTAGCTGGTCATCCGGGGTTAATAAACCTTGCAATGAACAAGTTGAAGCGCATAGGAAAGGGCCGGGAACATACGGGAACGCGGCATGTCGGCCATCTTGGGCTTTTTCAAGTTCGTCGCGGCGATCTGCATCGCCCTGGCGATTCTCTTCGTCATGAATTTGGCCGGCGGCGGCCTGTTTACGAATCGCGGCCTTGACGAGCCTGCCTATGTGGTCTTGCAGGACGAGGAAGACCAGCCTGCAGAACCAGCCGAAGAGTTGAGTTTCGCGGAATTGCTGGCCGCAGCAGACCCGGCGGCGGGCGAGCGCGTTTTCAAGGAATGCCGCGCCTGTCACCGTGTCGAAGAAGGCGTGCACATGGTTGGGCCTTCGCTTTACAACGTGGTTGGCCGTCCGGTAGGCTCAGCTGACGGATTCAACTATTCCGATGCCTTCGCCAGTCTGGATGGCGAATGGACGCCTGAGCGTATCGACGCTTTCATCGCCAAACCAAGGGACTACGCTCCCGGAACGGCGATGACTTATTCAGGTCTTGCCGATGCCACCGAACGTGCGGACGTCATCGCCTACCTTCAGTCAATTAGAATGTAAAATGGCGCAGCGTTTGTCATTGGCAGCGCGCCCGAGTGAAAACCTGCCTTACGCCCGGCAATGGCAGTCCTTTTCCATCAAGGAGTGTAGGCGACTGTCCCGATTGCGGGCGACGACCAACGCCTTGCCCATGGCGCCCAAAATGTCTCGCTTTGCTTTGGCAACTGGGCTTTGCGGTCGGCGAGGCGAACTTGACAGAATGTCAAAACTGGCGTGGTTGCGGACGTTTATCCGGCCCTGCCGTTCGTGTTGCGGAATATTGCTCCAATGCGCGTCTTCTCGCCTTTACCTTGGCCGTCGCCTCACCAGCCCCACAGAATAGATTTCGTTTCGACTTGGAACCAAAGGGGCACGAAGCGCATTACGGGCGGGCCGAAACCGCCCGATCAGCGGCTCGTTTCGCCCTCGTCGTCGCCATCGTCGTCACTGTCGCTGTCGGGGAGGTTGAAGAAGCTGTCTGCATCGGGCAACGGATCGTCCTTCTCGTCCTCATCGCTTCCCGAAAGAGTAAAGGTTTCGAGACCGGAAATCGCCGTGGGCATTCGCGGCTCGGGCTCCATCCCAAGCGACTGCTCGGTCGACACCAGCTTGCGACGCTCATCATCCGTCATCAGCGCACCTTCGGCGGCCTTTTTCTTGGCCGCCTTCTGAACCGCAGCATCAAGTTCGGTCTGTTTGCAAAGGCCCAGCGCAACCGGGTCGATAGGCTGGATGTTCGAGATATTCCAATGGGTCCGCTCGCGAATCGACTGGATTGTCGGCTTGGTGGTCCCCACCAACTTGGAGATCTGGCCGTCCGACAACTCGGGATGGAATTTCACCAGCCACAGGATCGCTGCAGGGCGATCCTGGCGCTTTGACAGAGGTGTATAGCGCGGCCCGCGGCGTTTTTCCTCTCCCACGGCGGCGGGGTTGAACTTCAGCTTCAGCTTGTAAAGCGGGTCGGCCTCCCCCTTCTCGATGTCGACGGGATCAAGTTGGTTGTTCGCGACAGGATCGAAGCCCTTGACCCCCGCGGCCACATCGCCATCCGCGATACCCTGCACCTCTAGTTCGTGCATGCCGCAAAAATCGGCGATCTGCTTGAATGTCAGCGTCGTGTTGTCTACCAGCCAGACAGCGGTCGCCTTTGCCATGATCGGCTTGTTCATGGGTTCAACTCCTCTCGAACAAACAACAGGCTCCCCAGCCGGGAAAACGGCTGCGCCGGGGTGGCGCCAATCCTCGTTTTCGGGGAGGTTGGGGTGTATATAGTCGGCGATGCGCCCGGAGAAAAGAGAAAATGCGCTGGCTTGTCCTGCTGTTTCTGACCGCCACCATCGCTCGCGCAGATGGTGAAGGCGCTGGCACATTCGACTATTACGTGTTGTCGCTCAGTTGGTCGCCGACTTGGTGCGCACTCGAGGGCGACCGGCGCGGAAGCCCGCAATGCAACGAGAACGAGGGGTATGGCTGGGTTCTGCACGGTCTTTGGCCGCAATACGAAAGAGGTTGGCCAAGCTATTGCGCCACTGAGGAACGCAATCCTTCGCGGAACGAAACCGGCGGGATGGCCGATGTCACGGGCAGTCCCGGCGCCGCCTGGCACCAGTGGAACAAGCATGGCCGCTGTTCGGGGCTGTCGCCTGAGGCGTATTACGACCTGTCCCGGCGCGCCTACCAGGCGGTGAACCGGCCCGAGGTGTTCCGCCAATTGCCCGACGATGTCCGCCTGCCCGCGGCCGTCGTAGAAGAGGCGTTCCTGCAAGCCAACCCGGACTGGCGCCCCGACATGGTGACAATTACCTGCAAGGCTGGACGCATCGAGGAAGTGCGGCTGTGCCTGAGCCGCGATTTGAAACCGCGGCTCTGCGGCGCAGATGTCGTGACCGATTGCGAACAGCGCGATGCGTTGATGGAAGCAATGCGCTGATCTTTCGTTCCGAAGCCTTAGGTCCTCTGAGACACCGCCCACCATCGCGGCCGAATTCTAGGCCCAGCACATTCAGGCCCGTTGCCAAGGCCGGTGTGCAAGTCTCGGCGTGAACGCCCCGCATTGTTGTTCGAGACGCGAACCCGAGCGACGCTTTGCAATCGTCGGCCCCGCCCGAAATGGGCGGGGCCTTCCGCCTGCCCCGCGGACCATAAGACGGCTTCCCCCAAAATGCGCCTATGGTCCGGTCCGGGTGGCGGCGTTTTGTACAACCGCGGCTGTCAGGCGCCGCCGCGGCGTCGCGCAGCTCCGAGAAAGGCAAATCCGGCCAGCATCAACCCAGCCGAGGCGGGCAACGGGACCGGCGCAACCGTCACAAGGTTTTGGCTCGGCACCGGGCTTGCTTCCGAGCGCAGAAAGCTGAGAAGATAACCGCCAGCACTCGCGTCAAGATTCAAAAAGTCCGCAGCCATCGTATCGACCCGGTCCGGCGTTTGATCGCGCAACGAGAACCTGCCGGACGAAAGATCAATATCAGCGCTGTCGTAAACGATTTCCCAGATCGCAACCTGGAACGCCGCTGAACTGACCCAATCGACGACATCGGCGTAATGCTGGGTGAATAGCCGGTCGAGGTTTTCGACCACCGGCCCTTCAAGCAAGTCCGGCGCCTCCGCATAGGGCGTGGGTGTCTGGATCAGCGTTTGGGCAATATCGACACACCATCCCAGCAGCTGTCGCCCCGTGCCGACGATATCGAACGTGAACTCGCCCGCGCTCGCCGCAATATCGGTCCCGTCAAACCGGAAAGAGGTACCTGCAGCGCCCTTCTCCTGGCCGACATAGTCAAGGTCCATGGTTGTGGCTGATGCCACCGAAAGCGACCCCGCAAGCGCCAGCCCAGCCAATCCCAATATACGCATCTTCGCCACCCGAAATACCGCTAACAACCCGACCGCGCAGGGCGGCCTACACGATGAAGGTAATTGTGTGGCGGGAATATGGCCAGACCGAGGGGCGAAACAGAGCGTTTCGCCCGCGGTCAAGCCACTTTCAAAACGATCTTGCCGACATGCGCGCTCGATTCCATGCGCGCGTGGGCAGCGGCTGCGTCCTCCAGCGGGAACTCGCTATCCATCACCGGGCGCACACGGCCCGCACCGATCAGCGGCCAGACCTTCGCGCGCAGGTCGGATGCGATCCGGGCTTTCGCCAAATCCGATTGCGGACGCAGGGTGGACCCGGTGATCGTGAGCCGCCGCATCATCACCTGAGCAAAATTCAGCTCGACCTTGGCGCCTTTCAGAAAGGCGATCTGCACCAGACGTCCCTCGTCTGCAAGAGCCTTGACGTTCTTCGGCAGGTAATCGCCCCCCACCATGTCCAGGATCAGGTTTGCGCCGCCCGCGCCGCGCAGCACCTCGACGAAATCCTCCTCGCAGTAGTTAATCGTGCGATCTGCCCCCAATTCCTCGCAAGCCGCGCATTTCTCTGGGCTGCCCGCGGTCGCGAAGACCCGCGCCCCAAAAACATTGGCCAGTTGGATGGCGGTGGTGCCGATACCGGAACTGCCGCCGTGAACGAGGAACCGCTCCCCCGCTTCCAGCCCACCGCGCATGAACACGTTGGACCAGACCGTGAAAAAGGTCTCGGGCAGGCAAGCCGCCTGTTTCAGGTCCAGCCCGTCGGGCAGCGGCAAGGCATGCGCCGCGGGCGTTACCACGTAATCGGCATAACCGCCCCCGGGCAACAGCGCGCAAACCTGGTCTCCCACTGCGACATCCGCAACGTCGGGACCGATGGACACGACCTCGCCCGCCCCCTCCAGGCCGGGCAGGTCGGACGCCCATGGGGGCGGGGCATAAAGTCCGGCGCGCTGCAATGCGTCGGGCCGGTTGACACCCGCATAGGCAAGCCGGATCAATATCTCTCCCGCACCGGGTTGCGGAACAGGCCGCTCGGTCAGGCGCAACACGTCGGGACCGCCGACCTCGGTGATCTCGACGGCGCGCATCGTGGCGGGAAGGGTCATGGTCACTCCGTCCGCGGGTTAAGCGAACCCGGCATGCGGAATCGCGGGCGGGCATGCGGCGGCTTGATCTGGCTGGCGATCAGGTTCGGCCCGAAAAGAAGCGGCTTCAGCAGCCAGCTTTTGCCGACCTGCGCCTTGGCTTTCTCGAACTGCATCACGTTTTCGATCCGCCGGTCTAGGAATTCCCAGGTCGCCTGGTCGCCGGGCGTCTCGTCGCCCAGCCAGTACAGCACCGTCGCGCCATAGACCGCCGACAGCGACGCACGCTTGGTGTACCAGTTCACGTCATCCGAGGAGTCGCCAAGCGCCGTCCAGATCCGGTCGGCCGTACCCCAGACGAGGCGCGACCCATCGGCCGCATATTGCGGCAACGCGAACAGTGTCGCGCCCCGCCGGACGACCTCCTTGTCGTCAACAGCTTCGATCCGGTAGCGGATCGCCAAGGCCACCTTGTCGCGAATCCGCATTTCGGACAGATCGACCGCATGCAACCGCCGCACCATCTCGTCATCGCCACGCCTGTGATAGGCGACTGCCAAATCGACCGCACCCCTCGGACAGGCGGCGCGGGCCATCTGCGGTTCGACGCCCGAATCGGCGATTGCTGCCCGGAAGGCGGCCTCGCTCCACCCGTCAAAGGGCACATGCATCATGGCCGCATCCAGCAACTGTTCGGTGATATGGTCCATGCCGGTCGGCGTGTCGGTCATATTCGGCCCTCCTGGTGTCCGGTCGGTCTATAGACAAGTTAGCGAGGCTTTGCTATACGGCCACTTCCTGCTGAAAATGGCAACTCTAACAGGAAAGGTGGTGACAACCACATGCAGGTGAGCGTTCGCGACAACAATGTCGACCAAGCGCTTCGGGCGCTGAAGAAGAAACTTCAGCGTGAGGGCGTGTTCCGCGAAATGAAGCTGAAGCAGCATTTCGAGAAACCGTCCGAGAAGAAGGCGCGCGAGAAGGCCGAGGCCATCCGCCGTGCCCGGAAGCTGGCGCGCAAGAAAGCACAGCGCGAAGGGCTTCTGTAAGCCCGTCGACATGCGAACGGGGGCTTTGACCCCGGTGCGACGACCCCCGTGGCCTTGCCCGGGGGTTTGTTGTTTGTGGGCCAGCGTATCCCGCCCGGCGCAGCCCATCGGCGGATTGCCGATGCTCGTCCCGCAGGCTAGTCTGGTTTCCGCGGTGGACCGCACCGCGACACGTCGAGACAAGGAAGGAGTCGGGCGGTGTTCCTGCTGCTGACAATTTATTTCTGCCTGTCCCTGACCCTGCTGCTTGGCGCGGCCGGCCTTGAACGCCGCGACATCGTTGCCCGCAGGCTGGGAGTGAACGGGCGAGCGATGCTGCTGGCGCTGGCGGTTTCGGCCGTGGCTGCGCTGGGCGTCACTGTGGCCACCGCCTTCGCCTGGGGCTGGGTGAACATGCTGCACGTGCTGGGCGGCATGATCGTCTACCACGGCATCATGGGCATATTCCTCGTGCATGGGCTGCAAGAGGTCTCGGCCCGCGTGGCGCGCCAGAACATGGCGTGATACGCGTCTCGTGCGGACCTCCGCATGGTGAACCGGCCGAGGCGCGGCAGGAACGGATGCTCAGTTCCTTTCGGCCTGCCCATAGCCCGCGGTGAATTGCGCCACCGCCTCGGCCAATTGCGCCTCGTCCAGCACGGGCGGATCGCCCAGCAGCAACGCGCCGTGGTACTGGCGGGCCAGCGCCTCGACTTCGATGGCCAGCCACATCGCCTTGTCCAGCGTCGCCTCGGCCGCGATCATCCCGTGATGCGCCAACAGGCAGGCCTTGCGTCCCTCCATCGCCCTCAGCACGCGATCTGACAGCGCCTGCGTGCCGAAGGTTTCATAGGGCGCGCAGCGGATGTTCTCGCCGCCCGCCGCCGCGACCATATAGTGCACCGCCGGGATCTCCATGTGCATGATCGCAAGCGTCGTGCAGAACGGCGCATGGGCATGCACCACCGCCCCCAGATCGGCCCGGGCCCGAAGGATGTCCCGGTGAAAGCGCCATTCGGATGAAGGCTTGCGGCCTCCGTGCGGCGTCCCGTCCATCGCGAGGAACACGATATCCTCGGGCGTCATCTCCTCGTAGGGAATGGAACTGGGCGTGATCAGCAGACCGTCGCCATGGCGCACGCTGATATTACCTGAACTGCCCTGGTTCAGCCCAACGGCGTTCATCTTCAGGCAGGCGGCCACGATCGCCGCGCGCTTGTCTTGCTCTTCGCCCATACCCGCCTCCATTCCTTTCGCCTGCTATACCGGCAGGGCGGTGGTCTTGAATACCGTTCTCAGCGCAAACGAGGATTGCATCCGCGTCACGCCGGGCAGCCGGGTCAGGTATTGCCGGTGGATACGGGCGAAATCCTCGCTATCTTCGGCCACGACCTTGAGCAGGTAATCGGCCGACCCAGCCATAAGGTGGCATTCCAGAACGTCCGGCACCCGTGCCACGGCCTTTTCAAAAGCCTCCAGAACCTCGTCAGCCTGCCCCGACAACGTGATCTCGACGAAGACGGTGGTCAGCCGGGCCATCTTGCGCGGGTCGAGCAGTGCCACGTAATCGCGAATGACCCCTTCGCGTTCCAGCCGTGCAACGCGGCGGTGGCAAGCCGAGGGCGAGAGATTCACCCGCTCGCTCAGCTCGGCGTTGGAAATGCGCCCCTGTCTCTGCAGGACGCGCAGCAAACGCCTGTCCGTGTCGTCAAGCTCCATCAGGTCGCCGATTCCTTCGAATTCTCTACAATTTCTTGCATGTTTCTGCCTGGAATGCACGAGCGCCGAGCGAGAGATTTCAATGCAATCCCCCGCAATCCGCGGCATCCTGCAGCCATGGAGGAAGGGAGAAAGCCATGCGTATCGGGTGTCCGAAAGAAATCAAGCCGCAGGAATACCGGGTCGGGTTGACGCCCAATGCGGTCCGGGAAGCGGTGGCTCATGGCCACGAAGTCCTAGTGGAGGCTGGCGCCGGCCTTGGCGCGGGCTTTGCGGATGCCGATTACGCCGCCGCTGGCGCTGCACTGGCGGACAGCGCCGAAGAGGTGTTCGAACGGGCCGAAATGATCGTGAAGGTGAAAGAACCCCTAGCGGCCGAACGTAAAAGGCTGCGAGAGGGACAGGTGCTGTTCACCTATCTGCACCTCGCCCCCGACCCAGAGCAGACCCGCGACCTGCTGGACAGCGGCGTGACCGCGATCGCCTATGAAACCGTAACCGACGCAGCTGGCGGGCTGCCACTTCTGGCGCCGATGTCAGAGGTCGCCGGGCGTCTGGCCGCGCAGATGGGGGCCTGGGCGCTGCAAAAAGCAAATGGTGGGCGCGGCACGCTGATGGGCGGCGTTCCCGGTGTCGGTCCGGCCGATGTCGTGGTGATTGGCGGTGGCGTCGTGGGGACGCATGCCGCCCGGATAGCCGCCGGGATGGGCGCCGAGGTGACGGTCCTCGACCGCTCGCTGCCGCGGTTGCGCTATCTCGACGACGTCTTCGGCGCCACTTTCCGGACCCGCTATTCCTCGGCGGGCGCGCTGGCCGATCTGCTGGGCAATGCCGATATGGTGGTGGGCGCGGTTCTTATCCCCGGCGCCGAGACGCCGAGACTGGTGCGCCGCCACGACCTGTCGAACATGAAGCCAGGTGCGGTGCTCGTGGATGTGGCGATCGATCAAGGCGGTTGTTTCGAGACATCGCACGCGACCACCCATCAAGATCCGATCTACGAAGTGGACGGAATCGTCCATTACTGCGTGGCGAACATGCCCGGCGCAGTGCCGCGCACCTCCACAATCGCACTAGGCAACGCGACGATGCCGTACATGCTGGACCTGGCCGACAAGGGATGGCGGCAGGCCTGCGAGGACGACCCGCACCTGCTGGCGGGGCTGAACACCCATGCCGGGCAGCTTACCTATTACGCGGTGGGCCGCGCACAGGGGATCGACGTTCTGTCGCCGCATCTCGCCCTGAAGGAATAGGGCGCCCGCAAAGGCGCGCCCTCTCTTTTGGATCAGCCGCGCGCCTTGAGCGCGTCGCGAATCTCGGCCAGCAATTCTTCGGTCGTGGGGCCCTTGGGCTCTTCGGCCTCGGGGGCGGCGGGCATCGCCGCTTCCTTTACCTTGTTGACCATCTTCACCAGCAGGAAGACCACCCAAGCGATGATCAGGAAATTGATGAGGGCGGTGATGAAATTGCCATAGGCGAAGACGCCGGCATTCTCGCCCTCGCCGATCCGGATGCCCATACCCGAGAAATCGACCCCACCCAGGAACAGCCCGATGATCGGGTTGATAAGGTCGTCGACCAGCGAGGTGACAATGGCGGTGAACGCCGCCCCGATAATGATACCGACGGCCATGTCCATGACATTGCCGCGGGCGATGAAGTCGCGGAATTCTTTCAGCATGTGTGCTCCACTGGAAATTCGTGTTTCGGTTCGTTGTCCCGCCGGCAAAACGACGGGTGACCCAGCCTAGCGCCAGCCTGCAGGCCCGGTTGCATTTTTTGACGACAATGCCCACAACTGCTTCGGATTCCTGAAGATAGGGGCGTTATGACAACGAAGATTGCCCACCCAATTACAAAGCGTTGGCCACCGCGAACCCCAGGAGCCATTCAGCTCTATTCCTTTCCGACACCGAACGGCGTGAAGGTGTCGATCATGCTGGAAGAGACCGGCCTGCCCTATGACGCGCACCGTGTCTCGATTCTCGAGGACGACCAGTTCGACGAGGGCTTCCTGGCACTGAATCCGAACAACAAGATCCCCGCGATCATCGACCCCGACGGGCCGGGCGGCGAACCGATGGCCATGTTCGAAAGCGGCGCGATCCTGATCTACCTGGCCGAAAAGACCGGCAAGCTCCTGCCCTCGAATCCGCGCGCCCGGTACGAGGTGCTGCAATGGCTGATGTTCCAGATGGGGGGCGTGGGGCCGATGTTCGGACAAATGGGGTTCTTCGTGAAGTTCAAGGGCTCCGAGATCATGGATCAGCGGCCGCGGGAGCGGTATGTGGGCGAATCCGTGCGGTTGATGAAGGTACTGGATCAAAGGTTGGAAGGGCGCGATTGGGTCTGTGGGGACTATTCGATCACGGATATCGCCATCGCGCCCTGGCTGAGAACCGTGATCACCACCTACGATGCGGCGGAAATTGTCGGATGGGACGCGTTCCGCAATCTACCCGGTTATCTCGACCGGTTCTTGGCCCGGGATGCCGTGCAGCGGGGTCTGGCGCAGCCGCCTCGGGAGTAATGCAGCCGCGCAGGCGTCGCGTCACCGTCTTCTCACAGCGTATTTCCGAGAAGGCGGTGCAAGACCGTCGCGATTGAACGGGTCTTTAAGAAATGCTGTGCGATAGAGACCACGCCAGCAGACCCGACGAGAGACACAGCAGTGGAACTGTCCTTCATTCTGTACCGAAGCACCGCGCGGCGTGGGTTCGACGACAAGACTTTCATCGGAATTCTCGCCGAGAGCATGCGTAACAACCCCAGAGAGGGATTGACGGGCTTTCTGCATGTGGAGCGTGGCTGCTTTCTGCAATATCTTGAAGGCCCGCGCGGCCCTCTGACCCGAAAGGTTGCCCATATTCAGAAGGATCGCCGCCACAAGGATTTCCTGTTCCTGGCCGAAGGGACACTGGACGAACGGTTCTTTCCCAACTGGGACATGGGGCAAATCCCCGAGGAAAACCTTCCTACAGACGGCATCCTGGCCGAAAAGTCGTGGCTAAAACCCGACCCCGATATCGATCCACTTCCACTGATACGGGCCTTTGCCGCTCACGCCGGCCAGCGCAACGACATCGACATACTGCGGGTCGACTAGCCCGGCCCGACGTCCAGGACGCCGACATCCCAGTGTTCGGGACCCGTTATCCCGCTCCACCCCTGTCGGTCCTCAGCCCGGCAATTCGCCCAGCAAGACGTACCTAAGGATCTGAACGACCTGCTCGGGTTGCTCGGCAACGGCCAGTGCGGCGGCGTCGACCTCCTTGAGCGCGTGCGCATGATCGGGGCCATGCAAGATGATCAACGACTTGCCCAGGGCGGACGCGTAACCGGCATCGAAGGCGGCATTCCACTGCTTGTACTTCTCGCCGAAGCGCACCACGACGACGTCGGCATCGGCGATGCCCTTGCGGGTGCGGATCGCATTGACCATCGCGCCTTTGTGGTCGTGCCAGAACTTGTTCTCTTCGGTCCCCAGAATCGCCACGCCGCAATCGTCACTGGCCGCATGATCCGTGACGGGGCTGTCGAACGTTACGTCCAGCCCTTTCGCCCCCGCGACGATCTGCTCGCGCCAGTCGGTGTGGATTTCGCCCGACAGGTAAACCTTCAGTGTCATCTTTCCCTCCCTATACGGTGTCTTCGGCATCCCAGGCAGCACGCAGCAGGCGCACGACCTCCTCGTCCTCGACCTGGTCGAACTGCTTGTAATGAGCCCCAACAGCGCGGAACTCCCGTGGAGCCTCGAGGAATACAAGCTTGTCGGTCATCCCCCGCATCTGCCAGATCGCCTCCTGCGGGCCGACGGGCACGGCCAACCAGACCTCGAGGGGCCCACGTTTTCTCAGCGCCTGCAAGACCGCACGAACGGTCGCGCCCGTGGCGATGCCATCGTCGACGACGATGGCGGTGCGTCCGGCGATCCTGTGTAGTGCGCGGCCCCCGAGATATGCGGCACGACGGGCCTCGATCTCGGCAAGTTTCTCCTCGACCTGGGGTGCAAAATCGGTCTGGGTCAAACCGGACATGCGCAACAGGTCGTCGTTGAAGACCACCTCGCGCGCCTCGCCATCAACCACAGCCCCGGCAGCAAGTTCCGGGTTACCGGGCATCCCGATCTTGCGCACGAAGGCCAGGTCCAGCGGCGCGCCCAAGGCCTTGGCCACCGGGATTGCGACCGGCACGCCGCCGCGGGGCAGCGCAAGCACCACCGGGTTCTCCGGTTCGGCTGCAGCGATCCTCTCGGCCAGCTTGCGGCCCGCCTCCTCGCGGTTCTCGAACATCGCGCGTTCCCCCCTTGGAAGGGCACTAGCCCCTGAGCGTGCCGCCCGTCGCCTTTTCGACCTTGTCGACAATCTTTTTGCCGACCGCATCGATTTCCTCGTCCGTGAGCGTGCGGTCCATCGGCTGCATACGGACGGTGATCGCCAGCGATTTCTTACCCGACCCAAGGCTGCCGCCGATAAACTCGTCGAAAACGCGAACGTCTTCGATCAGCGCCTTGTCCGCGCCGGCGGCCGCGTTCACGACATTCATCGCCGGCGTCTCGGCATCCAGCACAAAGGCGAAATCGCGTTCGACCGCCTGGAAGTCGGACACACCCAGCGCATCCCGCGTCGCCCCCTTCTTGCGCGGCATCGGCACCTCTTCCAGCCAGATCGCAAAGGCCATCGCCGGGCCCTTCACGTTCAACTCGCGCAGCACCTTGGGGTGCAACTCGCCGAAGACCGCCAGCACCTTTTTCGGCCCGAGGCAAATCATGCCGTGCCGGCCCGGGTGCCACCAATCGGAGGCCCCACGCAGGATCTGGGCCTTGGCGGGCGCGCCGATGGCCGCCAGCACCGCTTCGCAGTCGGCCTTGGCATCATAAACATCCACCGGCCGGCGCGAGCCATAAGGGTCGCGGGGCGCTGCGTGGCCGACCAGCAGGCCCGTGGCCAGCAGGTGCTGTTCGCCCGGCTCGGCCCCGTGGAACGCAGGCCCCACCTCGCACAGCGCCAGATCGGCGAAGCCGCGGGCCTGGTTGCGCGCGGCGGCCTGCAACAGACCCGGAAGCAGCGCGGGCCGCATGTGGCTCATCTCGCTGGAAATCGGATTCTCCAGCGCGGTCGCGTCATCGCCGCCCCCGAACAGCGCCGCCGAACCC